>CAZPZL010000424.1:0-2687 GCA_964590925.1 uncultured Granulicella sp. | reverse complement strand
GGTGGGTAGCTGCAGACCGGATCGGCCGTAAGCACGCATCGGACCGGGTGTAATTGCCTGGCAATCCACCGCGCCATCACCTAAGAAGGGAAAGGGCCGTCTCCACCTTTCGGTGGATGTTAATTACACCTAACCAGGCGTAATCTTACCTTTCCCCGGAATTGGAGTGCATAGGGTGCACCAGAGTTGGCACGAACGATTTGCCGAAACTCCTGATGTTCTGAAGAGCGCCTTGCACCAGCAGACTGTCATACCGGTGCTGGACCTTGAGATCGGCAGCAACGAATTCATTACCATGGCCGGACCTTGCTCAGTTGAAACTGAATTCCAGCTGATGGCCACCGCCAACCATGTCCGTCGCGCCGGCGCCCGCATTCTGCGCGGTGGCGCCTTCAAGCCGCGCAGTTCTCCCTATGCATTTCAGGGACATGGCCTTGAGGGTCTCAAGATGTTGGCCCGTGCGCGCGAAGAGAGTGGTCTGGCTATCGTGACCGAGGTCATGTCGGAGGACGACGTTTCCATGGTCGCCCAGTATGCCGACATTCTGCAGATCGGCACACGCAACATGGAGAACTACTCGCTTCTTGAGGCGGCAGCACGTTCCGGCCTGCCGATACTCTTGAAGCGCGGTATGGCTGCTACGATACACGCAATTGAACTCGGGACTGAGCAACGACGTCGTCTACGGAGTATCTGTGGAAGGCGAGAATGTGTGGGTGGCGACGGCGGCAGGCGCCTGCCGTCTCGATCTTCAAACCGATCAGTGGACGCTCTACAACGAACGCAACACACCCATGATCGAGATATGGGTGTACGGGGTCTCTGCGACCCCAAGCAAGGTCTACTACGCCGTGTGGGGCAGCGGCATCCTGGAATACGACCAGAAAACCGGACGCTGGGATAAATATGAGGATCCTGACGGTGAAACCGAGATGGTGCTCTTCAAGGATCAGGGCCTCATCCACGAGATCACGACATCCGTCAGCTATGTGGATAACATCCTGTGGGCGGCCACCTACTTCGGCGACAGCCGGTACGATGGCCGCTACTGGCACAACTTTTTGACGAAAGACAGTGGACTTCCCTCGAACTTTACCAACTTCATTAAGGGCGTGGATGCCCAGCGCGCCTGGTTCTGCACCGACAAGGGGCTAGCCTACTACGACGGCGTCAACTGGGCCGTCTATCGTCCCTCGCTCAAAGACGGCAAGCCGGAGATGACAATCCGCGACGCCGATGGCAACGTTACGCCGGTCGCGGTTACCACTGCGCCGGCCCACAACTACATTCTCGGCATTGACTTTCAAGGCAGCGACATATGGGTCGCCACCGCGAAGGGCTTGAGCCACGGAATTCGCCAAAAACAGTAATCAAAAAAGGAGAAACGCAATCATGAATGCATTTGCAGATATTCTGGAAGCCATCGGACACGCACCGATCGAGAAGCGCGCCATGACCAATCACGGCGTACTCAACGAAGCGTATTGCTATGCAAAGCCGAGTTCGTTCTCGCGCGGCATGAGGATCGATATTGGCAACGTCACCATTCTGCTGATCTCCGGCACGGCTTCGATCGACGAATCCGGCAAGAGTGTCCACATCGGCGACTTCCCGGCCCAACTCCGGCGTACGTTTGACAACATCACCGGCCTGTTGAACAGCGAAGGCGCCACCTGGCACAACATTGTGCGCACCAGTTGCTATCTGCGCGACATCGAGCGCGATTACGACGTTTTCAATGCGGGCCGCACGGCTTTCTTCAAAGAGCAGGGTCTTGATCCTCTGCCTGCATCCACCGGCATTCAGGCAATTCTGTGCCGGCCGGAACTGCTTATCGAGATCGAGGCCATCGCCATGTTCCGAACAGATAAGGCCGCGGAAAACAGCAAGGAGTAGTTGTCATGCGCAAGGGATTGTTGTTGGTTGCGGCCTGCATCTGGGCCGCGGCCGCCACATCGAGTGCCGCGGCTCAGAGCATGGGTGTATGTGAGTGTGGCGCGCATCCGCCTGGGCCGCCGAAGGACCGGGTAGTTGCGCCCTATGCGGGGGAGCCGGAAGATTTGACCCCTTACGCCAAGTTTGCGTCGCCATATGACTTCAACTACACACATCCCAACATCTATTCCGGAGCGGCACGGGACGTTCCTGAGCCCAAGAACGTAACTGAGGTGCGGATCGGCTACTTCGGGCCCATCGAACATAACCCGGAACAGGTTTTTGGATTGCGCATGCTGCACGGCGCGCAGTTGGCTGTAGAAGAGGCCAATGCCCGCGGCGGCTACGGGGGCAAGCCGTTCAAGTTGATGTTGCACAATGACTACGACAACTGGCAGGCGAAGACCGTCTACGGAGAGGAGCGGCCCACAGACCCCACGATTTGGGGATCTGCCTCGAACGAAGTAGTCAAGATGGTCTACGATGACCATGACTGGGCGATCTTTGGCTCCATCAGCTCCGAGTCCACCCACATTGCCTTGCGCATGGCCCTACGTACCGAGATTTCCATCGTCAACTCGGCCTCCACCGATCCCACCATCCCAGAAACCTACATCCCGTGGTACTTCATCGATCTGCAGGACGACCGGGTGCAGGATCTGACGTTGGCACGTCGTATATTCACTGAGCTCGGCCTGAAGCGCGTGGCGATTCTCAGGGTGAACAACCGCTATGGGCGCTTTGGCGTGATC
>CAZPZL010000423.1:0-2694 GCA_964590925.1 uncultured Granulicella sp. | reverse complement strand
AAGGTCGTCAACGGAACTCCCACCTATGATGGCTTCGACGCCACTGCTCAGACTCTGGCCGCACAGGCCCTAGCCGTGGCTCCCAATCTCTCCGCAAGTGACGTCGACACCGACGAGATATACGTTCCCAGTGCGAGCTATCCCAACGGCGGCGAGCCGCAGATCTTTATGACTGACCCGCCTCCCCCCGCTCCCACGCCGGAGCCAAGTAGTCTGATCCTGCTCGGTACCGGATTGCTCGGTACTGTCGGTTTGATTCTCCGTAGACGCCAGACAGCCTAGCCACAACATACGATTTATGGCCTTCAGCCAGCAGATCCCGCGCCGACAACTCGACGCGGGATCGCTATATGTAGCGGCATTAGAGCGAATTGCTGCGTCGCGGTGTGCGAGGATGAGGTATGGCGAATCAGGCAAGTGGGTTGGAAGTGGGGGCGGTGGCGAAGATTACGCGACGCGCGGCGGATCGAGTTCGAGGCGGTCATCTTTGGGTGTATCGTTCGGATGTGGAGCGGATCTCGGACGGAGCGGGCGAGCCAGCCAAGGCCGGGGAACTGGTCAGTGTTGTTGACGGGCGTGGGATTCCGCTAGGGACGGCTCTGTTTAGCGATGCCTCGGAGATTGCGTTGCGGATGGTATCGCGCCAGCCCGCACTGGGGCGCTCGGCGTACCTCAATGATATGCGTGATCGCGTGCGCACGGCAATTCTACTGCGAGAGCGCTTGGCTTCTGAGGCCTTTGCTGGGAAGGGAAGTGACGATGCCTGTCGGTTGATCTTCTCTGAGGCGGACGATCTGCCGGGAATCGTGGCGGATCGCTATGCTTCTCTAGTGGTGGTACAGCTCTTGACTCAGGGCACGGCGCAGGACGACGTGCGCGCCGCCATGACCGAAGTTCTGGCTGAGCAGCCTTGGGCAGCAACCGTGGTCGAGCGGCCTGACGCTCGTGTGCGTGAGTTGGAGCATCTTCTGCCTGCGCCGGAGGCTCCGCTCTTCGTGCGCGCTGGCTGCGAGGCAGAGCTACAGAGCGTCTTCACCATCAACGGACTGCGCTTCCACTTCGACGCGGGCGCGGGGCAGAAGACCGGCGCGTTTCTCGACCAGCGGCTAAACTATGCGGCTGCGGCAGAGTGGGCGTGTGTTGGAGCGCACGGTCGTGCGCTTGACGTCTGTACCTATCAGGGCGGATTCGCGCTGCATCTGGCGCGGGTATGCGAACGCGTGACTGGCGTCGATGTCAGCCGCGCTGCGTTGGAGGTCGCTGACCGCAATCTCGCGCTGAATGTGGGGATCAAGGCAAAGGTCGATTGGATAGAGGCCGACGCCTTCGAGTTGCTGCGCGACTATGCTGACTCGGGTGAGCGCTTTGATTCAATCGTCCTTGACCCGCCTGCATTTGCCAAGACACGCCGCGCGTCCGAGGGCGCTCTGCGCGGCTACAAGGAGCTGAACTTGCGCGCCATAAAGATGCTCTCGCCGGGAGGCACACTTGCGACCTGCTCCTGCTCTCACCACGTCGGGCTGGAGCAGTTCGCAGCCGTCGTGCGCTCGGCCGCCGAGGACGCAGGCCGGCGCGTGCAACTGCTGGAAATCCGTGCCGCCGCACCGGATCACCCTGCCATTCTCACCCTGCCGGAGACCAGCTACCTGAAGTGCCTTATCTGTCGCGTAGGGTAAATACATTTGCTGGTGACCAGTTGTAGCTATAGCATTTTCGCTCTTGAAATAGAGCGAAAGGTATTGTCCGTATTTTTCTTTGTAAGTCATTAATAACTGAAAATGCTAGGGCGTGTCATCAAACTTGCTATCGTCAAGGTGGAGTGAATGTCGATAGTGTTTTTCTATGAGCACGAAGCGCTATGGATTACGCCATGACCAATGGGTGCGGATCGAAGGTCTTCTCTCGGGGCGCAAGGGCAGCGAAGGACGACCCGCCAAGAACAATCGATTATTTGTAGAAGCTGTCTTATACCGTTATCGCGCGGGGATTCCGTGGCGCGATCTGCCCGAGCATTTGGGAGACTTTCGCGTGGTGCATACACGCATGAGTCGCTGGGCCAAGCGTGGCGTTTGGAAGGCCATCTTCGAAGTGCTAGCCATCGACGCCGACAACGAGTACGCCATGATCGACGCGACCATCGTACGCGCGCACCAACACAGTGCTGGGGCGCGCAAAAAGGGGGCGGCAATCAGGCCATCGGGCGCAGTTGGCTGCTTGAGAACCAAGGCGGACTGAGCACCAAAATTCACGCCACGGTCGACGCTCTGGGCAACCCCATCGGATTTCATCGGACCGGCGGCGAGGCCTGCGATCTGGATGGGGATGACGTCTTGCTGCCACAACTGAAGGCCAAGACGCTGCTCGCCGACAAGGGCTATAACGCCGACGCCCGTGTGCTGATTCCTTTGCAAACTGAGGGTAAAACGGCGGTCATCCCGCCCAAGGCCAACCGAAAACAGCAGAGGCAATACGACAAAGACCTCTACAAAGCCCGCCATTTGATTGAGAATTTCTTCGCCAACCTCAAACAATTCCGCGCCATCGCAACCCGCTATGACAAAACCGCCCGCAACTTCCTCGCCGCAATCTACTTTGCCGCCGCCATCCTGTGGCTAGTTTGATGACACGCCCTAGGAATCGGCGGCGCTGCGACGCTTCAGTGGAGTGGATCTTGGCATAGCTCCGGCGCCTGAC
>CAZPZL010000422.1:0-2697 GCA_964590925.1 uncultured Granulicella sp. | reverse complement strand
AGGCTACGATCCTTGAGCAGCCACGACGGGTACCCGCCCAGTTCCCACTCAGCGCAAACGTACGGACCGGGGCGGAGAATCACGTTCAGCCCCTCGGCCTGCGCCTCGCGGATGTACTCGGCAATATCATTCTGACCACTGAAGTCGTACACGCCGGGCTGCGCCTCATGCACGTTCCAGAAGACGTAGGTCGTAATCGTATTCAACCCCATCGCCCTGGCCTTGCGCAGACGATCGCGCCAGTAGGCACGCGGCACTCGCGCGTAGTGCATCTCGCCGGCGATGATCTGGTATGGCTTGCCATCCATCAGGAACTGATTTCCGCTCACCGTGAAAGTGTGTCGAGTCGCCGCAGCGGGTGCGGTCTGGGCGTGGCTCTGCTTTGTTTGAACAACAAGGCTCAACAGCAGCAACAGGGCGAAAATCCTGGTCAGACGTGTCGGTTGATGCGGCATTGAGTGTTTACCCCTCGGCATAGGAATGAACAGAAATACTTTGTCGAGTCGAATTGTATACGGATTCACCGCGCAATGGCCAAACCAAATTTTGTGAAACGTCAGGCGCGCGCTGCCCCCGGCTTTTTCCTTCTCAAGGCCTTCGGCAAGCAGGTCAACTCGCAGATCGGCGCTAACCCCAACTTAGCATTCTGTTTAACTTTTAGTTCGCGTGACCCGCGCTGTACTCTCGCGCACAACCAGTTCGGAGGGCACCGAGTAATACAATCCGATGCGCTCGACGTCCTCTTTGGTGTGATTCAGCGCCTGAATGCAGGCCTCGGCCATTCGTTTGCGCGGAATTCGAACCGTCGTCAGCGGGGGCTGCAGCACGTCGCAGAGCAAGACGTCGTCCAGGCCTACAAGAGAGACGTCTCGAGGTACGCTAAGGCCCATGTCGTGTAGCCCCCGAATGGCGCCGAAGGCCGTCATGTCGTTGGCGGTCAGAATCGCAGTCGGTCGCAATCGCTCCGCCATCAAGGCAACCACCGCCCTCCGCCCGCCCGCAATGCGGTAGTCGCCGCTTTGCACCAGGTTCGGATAGAACCGCATCCCACTCTTCTCCAGCGCACTCTGAAAGGCCGCAAATCGAATCTCCGAGGTACGTAAGCTATCCGTTCCCCCTATGTAGCCGAGACGCTTATGTCCTAGTTCGCGAAGATGTTGCACCGCCTGTAGGTATCCATGTTCAAAGTCGATCGCTACATCGCTGCAGCCTGCGCGTACCGATCGGCGATCCACCGTGACGATCGGAATCTTATGCAGAAAAAGCGGCTCGATCTCATGCGTGTCGAACTCGGATGCCATCAGCACAGCGCCGTCAACCTGACGCATCAGCATCCTCCGCACCGACTTCATCAGCATGGAATTGGTCTGCACGTTGGTCAACAGCACCTCGTGATCGATCTCCGCCAGCAACTCTTCAAACTCAGCCAGAAACTCCGAGTAGAATGGGTTGCGAATGTCGGGAATGATCAGCCCAAAGGTCTTGCTGCGACCATACTTCAGCGTGGTAGCAACGGGGTTCGGAATGAAGTTGACTTCGTCCAGAATCGCCCGGACGCGCTTTGCCGTCTCTACCGTGACTAAAGGCGATTCGTTGACGACCCGAGATACAGTTGCACTCGAAACTCCGGCCCGACGAGCGATTTCCCGCATGTTCATAGAGCTACCATTATGGCATCCACTAGCTGCGGTGCAGTTTCAAACGCATTATTCTTCCCGATGATTGGGAAAAGAATAACCAATCTGTCGCTACAGTGATGCCGAGTTCATATTGGGATACCGAGTTCATATATAGCACGGCTCGCTTCTGTCGGTAGCGGTGTCGCGCGGGTTTCACGGAGCGGCACCGCCACCATGGTCACAGAGTTTTGCCTAACGCCATAGATAATTCAACAGAACACAGGTGGCGAGCAACAAACTTGCGAGTGCCCACCAGGCGACCGATGGCCCCGCCGGTTCGAGCAATTCCCCATCCCCCTGCACCTTGTCCCCGCGCTCATGGACGAGCCCTTCTAGTTGTGCTTCGCTCTTGCGCTCAGATTGCCTACTACAGAGCAGGCCAACTGTCAGAGATGTAGCAAAGGCATATATGGCGACATAAAAATTCGCGCTCATCAGGGAGCCATAAGTTAGCCAGCCAATAGCTACAAGCACATGATGCAGCGCTGCCAATGTCACGCCGCTAAGCAGACCGGCGATGGCACCTCTCGATGTTGCTCTACGAGTGAAGATTCCGATCAGGAAAATTGCGAAAAATGGCGCACCCAGTAACGAAAATATTAGTTGAACAAACTCCATCAAGTCTGCTATGCTCAGTGCAATCGCGACAACCATCGATAGACGCCCGATGAGAATGTAGTGGGCCTCGGTCGCTCCCCTGTGAATGTGACTTCGATAGATCTCCTCGGTCCATACCGACGAAAAGGCGGACACATTTGCCGCCAAACCCGACATCAGGCATGCCAGCAAGGCCGTCAAGCCCAGGCCAAGCAATGCAGGGCCATAGGATGCTGCCATAAGAGCCGGCAAAGTCTGGTCGAAAGTGGTCGGCATCCGATGACCAAGGAATGCGGTCGCGCGCAGCGCCGGAACAATGACAAGGAGCGAGAAGCCCAGCTTTCCGAAGCCAGCCAGTAGTGGAACGAAACGCCCCGCAGCGACCGTCTTCGTTGTAAGTGCCCGCTGAATGAGAACGAAA
>CAZPZL010000421.1:0-2703 GCA_964590925.1 uncultured Granulicella sp. | reverse complement strand
TGCTAAGGGCTTTTCCGCGACGACGGAGTTTGCCCGGCTGTCGGAGCAGGACGCGATTATTCTGTGCGTGCCGACGCCGTTGACCGAACATCACGAGCCGGACTTGAGCTATGTGGAGAACACGGCCAAGGCTGCGGCTCCGTGGATTCGCGAGGGGCAACTTGTCGTGCTGGAGAGTACGACGTATCCCGGCACGACCGAGGATTTGATGATTCCGGTGCTGGAGGCGGGCAATACGCTGGGGTTAAAAGTACAGGCCAATGGCGCGGCGGCAGAAAGCGGCGTCTTCTATGTAGCCTTCTCGCCCGAACGCGAAGATCCCGGCAACACAACGGTGGCGCGGCGGGATATTCCCAAGGTCGTCGGCGGCCATGAGGCGATTGCGACCGAGCTGGCGGCAACTCTCTACGAGGGCATCTTCACCCGCGCCGTACGAGTTTCTTCGACGCGCGTGGCGGAGATGACCAAGCTGCTGGAGAATATCTATCGCTGCGTGAATATTGCGCTGGTCAATGAACTGAAGATGTTGTCGCTGCGCATGGGCGTGGATATCTGGGAGGTGATTGACGCGGCTGCAACCAAGCCGTTTGGATTCCATCCGTTCTATCCCGGACCGGGGCTGGGCGGGCACTGCATCCCGATTGACCCGTTCTACCTGAGTTGGAAGGCTAAGGAGTACGACTTCAACACCCGCTTCATCGAACTGGCCGGAGAGGTCAACGAGGCAATGCCTGCGCACGTGGTGCAGTACGTCGCAAAGGGACTGAATGCGCACAAAAAGGCGCTGAATGGCTCGCGAATTTTGATGTTGGGTATGGCTTATAAGAAGGACATCGACGACCTGCGCGAGTCGCCCTCGCTGACGGTGATCGAGCTGCTGCGCGCCGAGGGTGCCGAGGTGCTGTACAACGATCCCTACTTCCCCACCGTGGGACGCGGGCGGCACTACAACCTGAATATGACTTCGACGCCACTCACTGATCTGGGGCAATACGACTGCGTGTTGATCTTGACGGACCACTCGGACTACGACTACGCCGCCATCGTCCACCAGTCGCGCTTGGTTGTGGATACGCGGAATGCGACCAAGGGGATCGTGTCGGAGAATATCGTTCGCTGCTAGATGAAGTCCGTGGAAATTATATGACGGGCATTCAGCCCTCTGCCGTGTGGCCGAATGTTCCCTGGGACTGCGCCCCAGGCTGGTATAAAGCGAACCTTTGGCCCTTGGTTTAGTGCTGCAATAAACGACTCAGGACACTGAATTGCTTGCCTCTGGATCGTTTGTTGCCAGGGGGCGTAGGCTGGATGGGGCCATTGTGTCTGCGCGGCTGCAGTGGGAGGAGCTTTTAATGCGGGTGGATGTACGGACGATCAACGACGCGTTTCTACAGGTGTGCGGACGCGGCGATCAGGTGCTGTGGAAGTGGTTCGACTCGACGGTGGATGTTGAGGTCGAGATAGCGTGGAAGCCGATCACCTCGGATGTGGCGTACGGGCGGGTGCGAGCGTTGGCGGCACGGCTGGCCGAGTGGGGCGTGGCCAAGGGCGACCGCGTGGCGATCCTCAGCGAGAATCGCTGGGAGTGGGCGGTGACGGACTTCGCCGTACTGGCTCTGGGCGCCATCGATGTGCCGCTTTATGCGACGCTGACGCCGGAGCAGATCGGCTACATGCTGCGCGACTCGAACGCGAAGGTCGCGGTGGTCTCCAACTGGGAGATGATAGAGAAGATTCGCGCCGCAGGCGAGCTGCCCGCGCTCGAGCGGATCGTGGTGATGGACCAGCCCACCTGCGATGAGTGGGATGCAGATCAAGTACAGAAGCAGATTCCCTTTGGGAATGACAAAGTAAAGATTCCCTGGATGGGGGAGCTGCTGGAGGGTTCCGCGGAGTTGGAAAGCCAGAACGAGGCCTTCAACCAACGAGTGAGCGCAGTAGTACCGGATGATCTGGCGACGATCATCTACACATCGGGGACAACCGGCGAACCCAAGGGAGTCATGCTGACACACGGCAATATGGCAAGCAATCTTTGCTACTCGACCGAGGCGTTCACCTTCAGCGACGAAGAGATCTGCATCTCGTTTTTGCCGCTCTCGCATGTGACGGCACGGCACCTGGACTATGTGCTGATGCTCAGGCGGGTGGTGCTGGCTCACTGCCCGAAGTTTGACCAGATTACAACCGCGATGAAACAGGTAAGGCCGACGATTTTCGTCGCCGTACCTCGTGTCTACGAGAAGATCCGCCAGGCGATCGAGGGCAAGTCGCACGGAGCCAAGAAGGCGATCCTCAACTGGGCGCTTGGTGTAGGCAAGCGGCATCGCGCAGAGACACTGGCGGGCGTCACACCGAGCATTACGATAAAGCCCTGGATTCGCCATAGCGCGAGATTTGCCTTTATATTCCTGTTTATACGCGCACTGCAAGTCTCCAGGTTCTTTGCGCATCAACAGAAGACCTCCCTCGGTCGGGTGGATTCATTCGTCTTTCTCTTGCTCCTCGGAATGGGTTTGGCTGCCTTGCTCCAACTGAGATGGTCACTTGCCAACAAGCTGGTCTTCACGAAGATTCGCGCAGCCTTTGGCGGGCGGGTCTGGTTGTTTGTATCTGGTGGCGCGCCGCTGGGGATGGACACGGCGGGATGGTTCGCCGACGTTGGCATTCGCATTCTGGAGGGCTATGGCCTCACCGAGACCT
>CAZPZL010000420.1:0-2709 GCA_964590925.1 uncultured Granulicella sp. | reverse complement strand
GTGGCGCAGATGTTCATCTTGTCGAGCAGGTCTTCGGTGACGACGTTGATGACGAACTCGCCGGTGCGGCGGATGTTGCGAGCCGTGTCCTTGGGGCTGGCTCCGCTGCGGTCTGCGACGCCAAGGCCAACGATGGGCGGATGCGTCGACAGGTAGTTGTATGCGCTAAACGGAGCGGCGTTCAGACGTCCGTTTTCGTCCATCGTCGTGACCCATGCGATGGGGCGCGGAGCGACCAGGCCGATCAGCAGATTGTAGACCTGACGCGTGGGTGTCTTGTCCATCTCGAACTTCATTTGCAATGTCCTCTTGTTACCAGCCTATCGCATCTGTGCAGGTTGCCGCTCTGCGGATTGGATTGATGAGCTCTTGTGCAGGATTGTTTTGCGGTGAGATAGTGGAGTGCTGCGGATTGTGGGATCGCCGCAAAACTCTGGGTAAGGATATTCATGTCCATCAAAAATCTCTCTCGTCGTACATTTCTTGCCTTGAGCGGTGCTACGGCTGCTCATGTTGCTCTCTACGCCGCGCCTACGTTGCCGGTTCGCGCGCGGGAAGGCGCGCTTTCGCTGGCGGGCAAGTGGCGCTTCGCAATGGATCGAGAGGATGCGGGCGTTGGGGCGGGATGGTTCCGCGGCGCGTTGCCTGCAACTGACCAGATCGCTCTACCAGGAATTCTGCAATCGCAGGGCTATGGCGACGAGATTACCGCCGAGACGCAGTTCGTGGCCGCGCTGCCCAAGGATATGGCCTGGTACAAGCTGCCGCAGTACGCGGCCTACACCAAACCAGGAAAGGTTGAGGTGCCGTATCTGTCGCAGCCGGTGCGGCACTATCTGGGCGTGGCATGGTATCAACGGGAGATTGACGTTCCAGCTAATTGGAGCGGCAAACGCGTCGCCCTCACGCTAGAGCGCACACGCTGGCAGACGACGGTCTACCTCGACGAACGCGAGATTGGAAGCTGCCATACGCTGGTGGCTCCGCACGATTACGACCTCGGCGTGGTGGCGACGGGCAAGCACAGGCTATCGATTAGAATCGACAACCGGATGATTCTGCCGTATCGACCGGACGGGCACTCGGTCTCGGACGCTGAGGGGGCAACGTGGAACGGGATTGTGGGGCGGATCGAGCTGGGGGCGACAAGTCCGGTGTGGATTGACGACGCGCAGGTCTTTCCCAATGTGGCGGAGAGGTCGGCTCGGGTGAAGGTGAAGATCGGCAATGCCACGGCGAGGGCTGGCGCAGGATCAATCTCCGTCGGAGAGACGAGCATTCCGGTAAGCTGGGAGGCGAATGGCGGGGAGGCAGTGATCGACGTGACACTGCCGAACGCTACGCCGTGGAGCGAGTTTACGCCGGTGCTGCAACGATTGACGGTAAAACTGACTGGCAGTGATGCCGCCGATCAGCGTGAGGTGATATTTGGGCTGCGCGAGATCAAGGTGGACGGCAAGCAGATGCGGCTCAACGGCGAGCTGCTCAACTTTCGCGCGACGCATGATGGCGGAGGATTTCCGCTGACTGGCTATCCAGCGACCGACGTGGCCACGTGGAAACACATCATCGGGACGTGTAAAGAGTGGGGAATGAATGGGATTCGTTTCCACTCGTGGTGTCCGCCGGAGGCGGCATTTGTGGCGGCCGACGAACTCGGCTTCTATCTGCAGCCGGAGTGCGGCATGTGGAACTCGTTCGACACGGACGGCAAGATGCTGGCCGTGCTACAAGACGAGACTGCGCGGCTGCTGAAGGCGTTTGGCAATCATCCCTCGTTCGTGCTGTTGAATGCAACCAACGAGCCAGCGGGGCATTATCAGGAGCAGTTTCCAGCGTGGGACAAGAGGTGGCGCGAAGCCGATCCGCGCAGGCTCTACGCTGATGGCACGGGCCGACCGTCGCTGCCTGCATCGGGCCAGCCGTATCCCGCAGACTACATCGTGAGCCTGCGTAATGGGCGAGGTCCGGTGGGGTGGTTCGGCGCGGACTACGAAAATGGCTCGCAAAAATACCCGCCGATGCACGAGATTCCCGTGCCCTGCGTGGGGCACGAAATTGGGCAGTGGTGCGCCTACCCCGACTTCAATGTGATTGGCAAGTTCACCGGGTACATGGTTCCGGGCAACTATCGCATCTGGCGCGACTCGGCCGAGGCGCACCACCTACTGGCCAAGAACAAGGCGCTGGCTCATGCCTCGGGTCGGTTTCAGGTGGCGTGCTACAAGGAAGAGATCGAGGCCAATTTGCGCACACCCAGCTACAGCGGATATGGGATGCTGGATCTGCACGACTATCTGGGGCAGGGTGGAGCGCTGATCGGTGTGCTGGATGCATTCTGGGATCGCAAGGGATATGTGGAGGCGGAGGAGTTTCGCCAATTCAATAATGAGACTGTGCCACTGGCTCGGCTGCGCGACCGCGTCTTTAAAACGGATGACACGCTGAAGGCCGACGTCGAAGTGGCTCATTTCGGGCCGACTGCGCTGACCAGCGCACGGTCGAGGTGGCGGATCGTCGGGGCGGACGGCAAGGCCGTGACTGGCGGCGATTTTGCCACCCACGCAATTCCCAGAGGAAAAGGCATTGCACTGGGCATCGTCTCGGTGGAGTTGGAGAAGCTGGCCGCGCCCGCGCGGTACAAGTTGGTGGTCGAGATTGACGGGACAACGGTGTTCCGCAATGAGTGGAAGTTCTGGGTCTACCCAG
>CAZPZL010000419.1:0-2727 GCA_964590925.1 uncultured Granulicella sp. | reverse complement strand
TCTCCCCTTGAGTGTACCCCTCCGGGTCATATAGGCCCATTACCACTTTTGGGCAACTAGTCTGTATATCGGCACTGGAGCCAAAGTTATAAGTTGTAGACTGGTCGACGCAGGCCTGAATCCCTGAGCCCACAGCCGGGCGCTTGGTTGCCCGGCAGCGAAGACCGCTCAAGGAAGGACGCGTTGAACCAAAAGACCAAATGGACCTGTCAATTAAAGTGATCGCCGGCTGGATGAACGATAGATAATCACGAATGAATACTCGCCACGTGTAGAGTCAGACCGAAAGGGGCGCGATTCCTTAACGGATCTTATGCAAAATCCTCCTCCTGCGCCCATCCCTCAATCGACGCCATTGTCTGAAGTGAGATCGAACGCGGAAATTGACCCGTGCCTCACAGTGGTGATGCCGGTCTATAACGAGGCGCCGACCGTGGCGGAGATCGTAAGCCTTGTTCTGGCGCAGCGGCCCGTTCTGCAACTGGTGATTGTGGATGACTGCTCGGCAGACGGGACCTGGGACAAGCTTCTCGAACTTGCCCAGACGGATGCCCGCATCACGATCTTCAGGCACGAGGTGAACCAGGGCAAAGGCGCGGCACTGCGCACCGGGATTGAGCATGCGACGGCGGACATTGTTGTGATTCAGGATGCGGACCTCGAATACGATCCTGCCGAGTATCACAAGCTGCTGATGCCGATCCTTGCGGGCAAGGCAGACGTTGTTTTCGGATCGCGGTTTCTGGGCGGCAGCGGCGCGCATCGAGTTTTGTATTACTGGCATTCGGTTGGAAACAGGTTTCTAACCATGTGTTCGAACATGGCCACGGATTTGAATCTGACCGACATGGAGACGTGCTACAAGGCATTCCGGCGTGAAGTGATTCAGCGGATTCGCATCAGGGAGAACCGGTTTGGCTTTGAGCCAGAGATCACGGCCAAGGTGGCGAAGGCGGGCGTGCGCATTTACGAGGTGGGCATCTCCTACTTCGGCCGGACTTACAGCGAAGGGAAGAAGATTGGCTGGCGAGACGGCGTTCGCGCCTTCGTGTGCATCTGCAAGTACAACTTTCTGAGCAAGTGATCGGTTTGCCTGGCGATCCAGTCTCGCCCGTGTTTTCTGAATTTCCTAAGTGGAAGACCTTGAAGTTGAAGGATGAGGCTGGGCATGACACGGGCGCGGACTGACGGTCTGATTCTGCTGTTCCTGGGAAGCCTGGTCTTTCTATTGCTGGGATGCTTTCTTGAAAGCGCCACACCCAAGTCAATGAACGACTTCAAGGCAAGCTACTACAGCGCAAAGTGCCTGGTGGAGCATTGCGATCCCTACGATCAGCGCAACCTGACGCGCTTCTACCACGCCGAGGAAGGCGACCGTTCGACGGATACGCCCACTTACCGGACGATTGCTACCTCGAATGTTTACCTGCCCACAAGCCTGACCTTCATGGTGCCTTTTGCGCTTCTGCATTACGGGCCCGCCCATGTGCTTTGGATGACGCTGATCGCGGCCAGCTTTTTGCTTGCGGCCCTGCTCATGTGGGATCTGGGCGCGGAATACTCGCCTGTCGTCTCCGGCTTCCTGGTGGGGTTCCTGGTGGCGAACAGTGAATTGCTCATCTTTACAGGCAACCCGGCAGGAATTGCGGTAAGCCTTTCGATTGTGGCGGCATGGTGCTTTGTTCGCGAACGGTTTGTTAATGCAGGCATGCTTTGCCTGGTTGTCAGCCTGGCCTTCAAACCTCACGATGCAGCCTTGATCTGGCTTTTCTTCCTGCTGGCGGGCGGAACGTATCGCAAACGCGCGCTGCAAACGCTGGCACTGTTTTTGGTCTTCGCCGTGCCGACGGTGCTCTGGGTTACCCGGCTGTCTCCGCACTGGGTGCAGGAGGTGAGCGCCAACCTGCTGCCGCTGTCGGCTCACGGAGCTATGAACGACCCCGGCCCCGCTTCGTCGGGCGGTCATGGACTGGGGATGATTACAGATTTGCAAACGGTGATCAGCGTTTTCCGGGACGATCCGCGCATCTACAATCCGGTGAGCTATCTCATCTGCGTGCCGCTCCTGTTGATCTGGATGATCGTCACGTTTCGCAATCGTCCCTCGGTGCAGAGAGCGTGGTTTGGCCTGGCCGCGATCGCCGCGCTCACCATGCTGCCCATCTACCATCGTCAATACGACGCGGAACTGATCCTGCTGACGGTACCTGCATGTCTGCTGGCCTGGAGCGGTGGCGGAGTGGCGGGAAAGCTTGCGCTCGCGATCAATGCGATTGGATTCGCAGTTGTCGGCGATTTGCCCTGGGCAATTCTGCTGGCCGTGGTGAGGCATCTGCCCGTCTCGAACGATGGGTTTTCAGGGCGACTGATCATGATGATCCAGGTCTTTCCGGTTCCTCTGATGCTGCTGGCGATAGGAGTTTTCTATCTATGGCTTTATGTTCGGTGGACGCCGGAGCCTACGGCCGTCGCAGCGCCCTGACCTGCTCTGCCTGCGTCCGGGACCACTCTCAGTTGCTAAATTCTCTGTCTTTACCTCTGCAAATATGCTATCCGTAAATACTTGGTCCGCCGTTTGCGGTTTGACGCGGAGGTGTGAGGAGCGCATGAGCAGAATGGTCGAGTGGGTTCTGACGGCGAAGATAAGAAGGGTGGTGGCGATCCCGATTCGGGCCGTCTTTATGCTCGGTTTCCCGGATGCGGAGGCCCAAACCACGCCGCAAGTTG
>CAZPZL010000418.1:0-2728 GCA_964590925.1 uncultured Granulicella sp. | reverse complement strand
CGCAGAGGCCCATCGGCATGGAACTGCGCATCCAGTGCGCCGGTCACGGGCAGATTGGGACCCGTAAAGGCTTGCAGTTCGTCCATTCCAACCTGACCAGCGCGCAAACGAATATGAACCATGGAATTGGCGTCGAAAGAAGGAGGCGGTGCAGGTCGGTGCGTGCCCTTCACCGCAGCAGGAGGCAAGCCCACGGCCAAGCTGCCGCTGAGTGCGACTTCAGCTTTTCCGTGACGCAACAGCGCGTGGGCAATATCAATCCGCGTGGCCGAGTAGCTGCCTGTGGCCTCCGCCGAATCCAGACGGATGTATTGCGGCGGCTTCTGTGCTGTTCCCGCGATTTGGCTCGACGGAATCTCAAGCGCTAGTTGCGAGGCGGTTGCAGTCCCGGCGAGGCGCGGATCGGCTAGCGAGCCGCCCCACGTTCCGTGAAAATCACCCTGGCCGTAAAGAACCCCAGGCAGCGCGGCAGTGCCGGATTTTCCATTGCGCGTTAGTTCAAGATCGCGCAGAACGGTGTCGAACTCATTTAGATTCCCGGAGTGGAAATCGACCGTCAGCGCAGATGGGGTGGTCAGCGGATACGCACCCAGATGTCCGTGGGCCTGTAGCTCACTTGTGGGCAAGCGCAGATCCAGCTTGCGCAAATCCACCGAACCGTCGCGCTCAAAGTAGGTAGCATCAAGCAGGCCGCTGGCGGGCACTTTCCCCTGCGCAGTTTGTGCCGGCGGAGTGAGAGCGAACTGCGCATCGACGGCCAGTGTGCGGTTGTCGCCATTGACCCACACCGCATTAGCGGGACCGTTGGCGCGCGTGTCGAAGCCGAGACGCTGGAAGGGGGGAGCGCAAAGCATCTCCAGCAGCGTGTCCAGGGCAACATCGTGAAAGTGCGAAGTCACTTTGCCGTTCACCGGAATGGTGATTTCGTCTGCGGGCAAAACTTTGGGAACGCGGGATTTCCCGGCTGTCTTATGTGGGTCAGCTTTCGGAGGCAATGGCAGCCAGTGAACCAGCGAGAGGTCGCCATCAATCTGTCCGCCCTGACGCAAGCGAAGAATGATGGAGTTCACCAGCAACTGATCTTGATCGGCATGAACGCGTGCGTCAAGTTGAAAGCCCTTGGCAATAACCACGGCGTCAACGTACGAACCATCGTCGATGTGGAGGTTGCCCTCAGTTCGAAATTTACCCCCTGTTCCGGCAGCGGTGAAATCCAGACGAGCAAGCCCTTGCGGCGTAGCAGGATAGCCCGTAATCGGATCAACCAGACGCAGGTCCAACTCGCCAACAGCTTTGGCATTCCAACGGGGACGAGTAAAGTCTTCCAGAACTCCTGAAATCTCCAGCGTTCGGTCTTTTATATTGTGGCCACGGGCAGTGATGCGCAAAGAACGCAGCGTTGCCTTGGCACGCGTCAACTCCAACTCGGCATGAAGGAATCCCTCAACCGATGACAACGGCGGCTTGCCTTGTCCGGGTACAGCGCCGCGCGTGAGGCTTAAATCGTGTACTCCGACTTCGATTCGATAACTCTCTGGATTTCCACCTGCCTTCCCCAAATGAGTCATCAGCAGGGAAAGGTCATTGGCGGAAAAATCGAGCGGGATGAAGCGATTCTGGTAATCGAAAGCAGATGCGCGATTGTCGTAATCCAGAACGCCTTGCTCCACTGCTATGTGTCGGACCTTGAAGTCGAAGAATTGGTCGATGGCAGGCTTGTCTGACTTGCTTGGCTTGCGCGGTTGAGGCTGATTCGTCGAGCCGTCTGGATAGGCGATCAGGTGCAGTTTAGGCTGGATGATCTCCAGGTCGCGCAGCGGAAAGCGGGGAATCCAGAAACCCAGCATGTTGAAGCGAAAGCGAAGGCGGCTGATCTGGGCATACGGAGCTTCGCTTGGAGCTTCAAGGCCATGAATAACCAGTCCGTCGGCCTCGGCCTGAAGATGAAGAATATCCCAGTGAAATGTGGCGATTTCGACACGGCCGCCTGTCGCGGTCTCGATCTTGCCCACCAGATACTGACGAATAAAGTTCTCAAAACGAGCCGAGCTTGCAACAAAATAGAGGCCGGTAAGAGTCGCCGCCAACAGCAGCACAGCGGACGCAACAGAAATTGGAAGATGGCGCAGAAAGAAGCGGCGCAGACGGCTCGGACGGGGAGGCTGCGACAATTCAACATCCTCTGTCTCGATAGGATCAGGAGTCTCGGCGTTAACCGGAGGCGTTGATTCTTGCTCGCTCATGCGCCTCCTTTTCCAGCAACCACGGGGGCTTCAAGCGATGGGTCGAGAACTTCCACATCGCCTTGCTTGCGCAGATTGCTGAGCCAGTCGTCGAAAAGCGCATTCACCTGCCGCTGAAGCAAAATCTCTTCGATGCGCGGCGAGACCTTATCCAGCGAGGGTATCGTTTCTCCGGGCGTGTACTGGGGCAGCAGCGTCTTGCGATAGTAGCTCTCAATCTCCTCCGGGGTGATGCGAATCCCCTGGCGGAAGCGTTCTTCAATAAAGCGCAAAATCTGAATGCGGTGCCGCAGGTAGTTCTGAACCCGCTCCGGCGTCAGCCCATGCACGCTCAAAAACGCCTGCCACCCTTGATCCGAGGCGCAGTTGAAGTGAACGCAGGCAGGTACTTCCTTGCGAATCTCTGTCAGGCGAGCGTCGATCTCGGACTGCAAAGGCTCCACAGCCAGCGCATCTTCTTGGCGAATCTGCTGCTGAATTAGCGC
>CAZPZL010000417.1:0-2733 GCA_964590925.1 uncultured Granulicella sp. | reverse complement strand
CCGTGGTGCCTTCCGGGCGGGGGCATACCGAATTGATCTCCGGCGGCACTTGGCAAAAACTCTGTAGGCCATAGCGTCCTTGGGCGGCTTCTGCGAGTAGGCCGTTTCAATCGCGGTTTGCAGGTAATACCACTCCTCTCTGAGCGTTTGAATTGATCCCGCGTTCGGGCGCTTGTGCTTTTTCAGATATGCCTCTACCTGTCTCACCGCCAGCTTCGCGGTTTGCGGTGGATCAGGCAGGGCGCGCTTCACTACCTGAAACAATTCGTAAATATTGTGAAAAGCATGACCGGCCTTCACGTTAGCGCAAGACGATTCAGAGTGGCGCCAACCGATAAATGGCAGTCCGGCCGTAGCGTTGGCGAAACGTATCGGGGATAGCCTGTTTCGCCGGCTGGCCATGAATTCCAGTAGCTTAGCTTGCGCGATGTATGCTTCCTGCTTGCGCAAGTTGTCCTCTAAGTCAGCAATTCTGGTGCGGAGAGTTTTCGAGATATTCACTGGCCATTGAGCTGCACCGCTGATAGCTTTTAAGGACGCGTTTCGTCCGAGGTATATATGGCAAACGAGCAGCCAGCGCTTGCCGCACTCGATCCTGCCAGGGCGTATCAGCCAGTCTGGCATCCTGCTCTCGATCATTCCTCCAGTGACTCGGATGATGAGATCGAGGACGGCCATTTGGATTTTCAGTGGCATGCAACCTCCATAACGGACATTCTAGGATACGCGCGCCGTCTTGGCATTCATCCCGAGGACTCGGCGGTAATATGGGGGGTGCCGCTGTACCGCGTGCTGATTGCTATCTGGAGGGGCTTCCCAGCGCGATGCACGGAAAGGAGCTTCCGTCAGGAGCACAGCTGCGGGCGACGACGGCGACATTGCTGCTCGATTCAAGCGTACCCATCGAATCCGTACAGGACCTGCTCGACCATGAACACATCTGCAGCAGCGTGAATTTCAGATTGTCATTCGCTTGTTCCGCAACTGCTGCCGCTTCACCAGAGATGATCGCGATCTTACTTGATAGAACAGCGGAAGCCCCACACGACAGCGCCAAATTCACCCTTAGCCTCGCAAGGACGTGTCGAGACGATCAAGGTACAACCTTGGTTCTGAACAAAGCATTTTCGCGGACGCGACGTCAGCGAATCGGGATCTAATGAACTGCGCTCGAAGATCATCTGGAAGGCACTCCCAGAACTTTATCTTTCCGGGTGGAACAACGTCTGCGGACTCGCCCGATACATCGTTCATGCGAATTTCTTCGAGCAGCCGCTCAGTCTCGATCGGTCCGGAAGCGCCAAGGATCTCGACGAAGTAGTTGTCGAACCGGGTAACAATTCCACCGTTCTTGCGCAGCATGGCAGCCAGGGAAGCGTTCGCCTTTAATCCGCCGAACGTCCACCATTTCCGGCGGCCACCCCTCGCATCAGTCTCGATCACGCTACAGGCAGATCTGGCGACACTAGTTTCTGACCGGGCTGATAGAATCTCCGTAACTGCCCGTTTGGACCAGGCAGCTTCAATTTCTTCGTCAACGAGAAGATTTCGAACAGCTTGGCAAAACTGGTAGCTCAGAGCCCTGCTCTCACCCAGCCATCGCGAGCGTCCGGGTGCTTCGGCCGGCCGGACATGAGCCTGCGCCCGATCATCATCCAGCCGGATGACCTCCCACGCGCGCCCTCCCAATGAGATCAGAACAGGGCGCTGTCCGAATCCCGTAAAGGACAGGGGATGAACCCAGCCCAGTTCTTCCTGACCGCAGATCACCTGAAATAGCGATGGTGTATCGAATACCGCCATCAGTGCCATGAAGTTCTTCGCGCCGAACAATCGCTCGCCAGCAGGCCCCAAACCGACGATTCCTGAATCCTCAAAAAGAATCTCCGTCGCTAACATGTGGGCGACCAGATCCTCCGTTACCACACTGTCCTGTCCGATGGCACGACGGATTGTGTGGTCGTCGAATCGTCGAGAGCAGCCACCCTCTTGCCGTATCAGTGCCATGATCTGCTGCGCAATTACTGGATAAGGCACCAATGGAGGCTGAAGAGGTTCGAGGTAGCCTTCCTTCCAGAGGCGGATCAGGGCAGCGGCGCGAATCAAGGAATCCCGATGGGTGGCAAGGAATAGGCAGTTCCTTCGGCTACCAGTCCGCCGCCCGGTGCGGCCGAGTCGCTGGAGAAAGGATGCAACGGTCGTCGGTGCCTCCAGTTGCAGAACACGGTCCAGATCACCAACGTCAATGCCGAGCTCTAAGGTGCTGGTGGCTACAATGACGCAATCCCGCGCCTCCCGAAATGCGCGCTCGGCTTGACGTCGGTCATCCACACTCAGAGAACTATGGCTGACAAATGTGGCAGTGCCCGATGCTCGCAAGAGAGATGCAAGGCGTTCCGCCTGAGTACGGCTGTCGCAGAATACCAGGCGTTTTTCACCCCTGTGCAGATGGGCCACGACGTGAGCAGCGTTTTCGATGTTCCCAACGTAATCGAGCTGAATGTCAGCCTCGACGGAGGCACCGTTGAGCGGCGATAGGACTCGAGAACCCGGTGAAGCCCCTCTGGTCATCCATTCGAGGATGTCCTCAGGGTTGCCAATAGTGGCGGACAAGCCAATTCTTTGCGGCTGACGACCCGCAAGCTTCGCTATGCGCTCCAAAACCGCTAGCAGATGCCATCCCCGGTCATCGCCTGCGAATGCGTGAACCTCGTCGATGATCACCGCGCGGAG
>CAZPZL010000416.1:0-2733 GCA_964590925.1 uncultured Granulicella sp. | reverse complement strand
TGGGCGAAGAGGACATGCGCCGGCAGGAGCTGAACGTCTTCCGCATGAGGCTGCTGGGCGCAGAGGTTCGCGGCGTCGCAACCGGCTCGGCCACGCTGAAGGACGCCATCAACGAGGCGATGCGCGACTGGGTCACGAATGTTCGCAACACCTACTACATCCTCGGCAGCGCGCTCGGATCGCATCCTTACCCGACGATGGTACGAAACTTTCAGCGAGTCATCAGCCGCGAGGCGCGGGTGCAGATTCTGGAGCAAGAGGGCAAGCTGCCTGCCGCAATCGTCGCCTGCGTCGGTGGCGGATCGAATGCCATCGGCGCCTTCTACGAGTTCCTCGGCGACAAAGAAGTGCGACTGATCGGCGTCGAGGCTGGTGGACGCAGCACCAAGCTCGGCGATCATGCCGCGCGCTTTCAGAAGATCGACGGCGGCGTTCCGGGAGTCTTGCAAGGGACCTTCAGCTACGTCTTGCAGGACGAGGCAGGTCAGGTCGCAACCACGCACTCGGTCAGCGCGGGCCTCGACTACGCCAGCGTCGGCCCAGAGCACGCCATGCTGCACGACTCAGGCCGCGCGGAGTACACCTCAGCTTCGGACTCTGAAGCGTTGGCCGCGACGGTAGCGCTGGCGCGTACCGAAGGAATCCTGCCCGCGCTGGAGAGCGCCCACGCCGTTGCTGAAGCAATGAAGATGGCACCCAAGATGGCGAAGACCGATGTGCTGATGGTCAACCTCTCCGGTCGCGGAGACAAGGACATGGGCATTCTCGCGCGTGAGTTGAATCTGCAAGGAGCCAAGGATAGGGAACAGGGATCAGGGATCAGGGATCAGAAGGCGGGGACGATCTAATGCCAATTCAATTCAAGAAAAAGCCTGGGATTGTGGCGTACATTACGGCGGGCGACCCCGATCTGGCGACGACGCTGGCGATTGCGCTGGCCGCGATTGACAACGGCGCGGATGTCATCGAACTGGGCGTACCCTTCAGCGATCCGCTGGCCGACGGGCCGGTGATCGAGCGAGCCAGCCAGCGGGCAGTAGCGCGCGGCGTGCGCATCACCGATGTATTGGAGATTGCGCGTCAGTTGCGCGCAGCACGTCCCGCCTGCGGAATTATTATCTTTACCTACGTAAATCCCGTGGTGCGCATGGGAATGAAGAAGTTCTGCGCGACGGCAAAGGCCGCAGGCGCCGACGGCGTCTTGCTGACCGACATGATCGTCGAAGAGGCCGACGAGTACTTGACAGAGATGAAGGCGAACGATCTCGCTCCAATCTTTCTCGCGGCGCCCACCTCGACCGACGTGCGGCTGAAGGCGATTGCCGAGGCCTCGCGCGGCTTTGTCTATGCGATCTCGCGTGTGGGAATTACGGGGACGCAACAGACGGTCGCGGGAGACGCTTCGGATCTGGTCACGCGGCTGCGCAAGTTCACCGAACCGCTGGGAATTCCGATTGCTGTGGGCTTTGGAATCTCCAATGCGGAGCACGTTGCAGCGGTCGGCCAATTCGCCGATGCGGCAATCATCGGCAGCGCGCTGGTCGCTCTGATCGAAAAGAGTTCGCCCGCAGAGGCACCAGCCGCAATCGGAAATTTTATTGCGGAGCTTCGCAGATGAGAGCCATTGCAATGCGGCGGATGCCACTGATAGACGGCGCGATTCAAGGCTCGACCGCGCATGGGATTTATGATGGGATATACAGAAAAAGTTTCGGACGCAGGATCAAACGCTGCGTTCGATGGCAAAGAAAGACGAGTTCAATGGACATCTCCGACTGGCGAAAGAGGATCGACGAGCTGGATCAACAGATCGTACAGCTCATCAGCAAGCGCGCAGAGGCTGCGCGGGCGATCGGCGAACTGAAGCACAAGGTACAGTCGCCGGTCTACGAGCCGGGACGCGAGCAGACGGTCTTTGACAACGTTCGCGCCACCAACCCCGGACCACTGGACGATGTTGAGCTGCTATACATCTACGAGCGAATCATAGACGTGATGCGCACGCTACAACGGCGCGATAAATAGGCATCTCGCACAAATGTTTTTCAGACTTTCAATGCAGAAGAAATAAAGATAGAACGCAGTTACAAATTCAAAACAGTGGACGGACACAATGATAGTAGCAATGCAGGATCAGGCAACTGAGAAACAGATTCAGGATGTAATCGAGCGCATGGTTGAGCTCGGATTCAATGTTCATCGCACCACCGGCGCACAGCAGACGATTCTGGCTGGCGTCGGCAAGCCTGCGCACTTCGACGTCGTCGAGTTCAAGGTGCTCGCTGGCGTCTCTGATGCGCATCGCATCTCGTCGCCCTATAAGCTGGCCGGGCGCAGCTTCCGTCCCGAGGGTACAACGGTTCAGTTCAGAAATGGCCTAGTCATCGGCGGCGAAGAGATTGCCATCATGTCCGGGCCGTGTTCGGTCGAGTCGCAGGAACAGATCAGCCTCAGCGCAAAGCTGGTGGCCGCATCGGGCGCAAAGTTCCTGCGCGGCGGTGCGTACAAGCCACGCAGCTCGCCGTACAGCTTCCAGGGCATGGGACTCGAAGGGCTGAAGATAATGCGCGAGGCCGCGGACGAGTACGGCCTGCTGGTCGTCACCGAGGTGATGGAGATCGCGCAGATAGAAGGAATGCTTCCCTACGTTGATCTCTTTCAGCTCGGAGCGCGCAACATGCAGAACTTCAACCTGCTGAGCGAGCTCGGCAACACGCGCACGCCGGTGCTGAT
>CAZPZL010000415.1:0-2753 GCA_964590925.1 uncultured Granulicella sp. | reverse complement strand
CGGGGACGGCAATGCGCGTCTTCCTGATCTTGTCCAGCGAGAGCTTGCGCGGCGCGACCACCATGGGGCCGTATCCCTCGCCCACCGAGCCGCCGCAGGCCATCAGGGTATATGTATCTTGCAGATATGGATAGGCATGGAAGCTGATCGCCGTCACGTCGTAGTAGGGGTCGTGAATGGCGCGCTGGTTCAGAGTCTCGATGTCGGTGAGCGTATGGGTGAACTTGTATCCGGGGACGCGCACCTTGTTGGTGGCCAGCCCGTAGAACATGAAGGCGTCGTCGGAGTCTGGGCTGTGGGCGATCTTGATCTCTTGCAGGTCGATGTTTGTTACGGTCATCAGTGAGCTGTTCCTTGGCAGAATGGTTCAGAAAATACGGGGCTATGTGTTCCGAGTTCGGAGTTTAACTTGCCGCTCTGTTGGCGTGCCAAATTGCGGCACCTTCGAACCTACAGAGCCAAACCGGCGGAGCGGAGTCTGGGGTAACCTCTCGGTTTGGTATGAGCGATGGATTAATCTATCTCCACAAGAATACCAAGTGGAGCGCGGTTGTGCGCGGTTGATGGCAAAGGAGATGAGGATTCGAGTGCCGCAAACCCAGGCGCCGGTCCTCATTCGGAGTGCCGAGTAGTGTTTACAACCTTGGTTCGCGTGGTGAGAGAGAGAGCGGTGGGGGTTGACCGCATGTGCTGGGCCGAATCAACTGGGAGAATGGACGTGAACTCGCCGATTATTTCGAGCAAGGGACCGATGGCACGGGCGCACGCGCTCTGTGGGCGGTTCCGCATGGAACGCCGCAAGATGGCGACCATAGCGGCTGCTGTGCTGGCCGTCGCCGTCGGCTATCACGTCGTCTTCGGTGCCAACGGCCTGACGGTTTACATGCAGAAGCGGCAGGAGACGCGCGTATTGAAGCAGCAGATGGCGGAGTTGCAACGTGACAACGACTTGTTGACGAGTCATGTGAACCAACTACAGAACGATCCCGGGGCTATAGAACATCAGGCGCGCGAGGAGCTACACTACACGCGTCCGGGCGAGATCATTTATACGCTTCCGGAGAAATAGAGCGCCTTTCGGTGACAAGGCTGACCGTCGTGGTGCGAGCAGAAGCAGATTGCTCTGCTCCGCTGCGGAATGACAAACAAAACGAACAAACAAAGACAAAAGCAGATTCCCTTCGGGGAATGACAAGCAAAAACGGGTTGACAAATTATTTCAGCCGGCTTCTTCGGAGAGGGAGAGCTGGTGGCGCACGTCTGATCCCCTCAGCCAGAAGATGACGTCTTCTGCGATGTTGGTGGCGTGATCGGCGGAGCGCTCCAGGTTGCGCGCGATCAGGATGGCGGTCAGCGCCTGCACGCTGATGTCGGGCTGCTGCTGCATCACCTCCATCAGGTCGGACTGGACACGGCGGTTGCCTTCATCGACGGCGTCGTCCATTGACAGGACGCTCTCGGCCATCTTCGCGTCGGCCTCGATCAACGATTGGATGGCGGTGCGAATCATGATGCCGGCCCGCTCGCCCAACTGTTCGATCTCTGCTGGCAGCGCGAACTCGTGCTCGACCTTCATATTCTGGGCGTGCTCGGCGATGTTGGTCGCCTGGTCGCCGATGCGCTCCAGATCGCCGTTGATCTTGATGACCGAGAGGATGAAGCGGAGGTCGATGGCCATGGGCTGCTCCTGCGCGAGCAGGTCGTAGGCCATCTCGTGGACCATCATCTCGGAGGAGTTGATGGCCTCTTCGATCTCCAGAACGTGGTCGCAGAGCGCCATGTCGCGCTTGATGTACGCCTCGACGGAGAACTCCAGCGCCTGCTGCGATAGAGCGGCCATGGCCAGCAGCTTGTCCTTCAGCTCGGCTAGATGCTTGTGGAAGTTGATGCGCGGCATGGGCGAAAGCTCCTCGGTAAAAACAGTTATCGTCTATTGTGACGCAGTTGTGAAACAGATGTGTGAATTTGGCGCGAACGGGTGGCGGCGGAGGTACCACTTTCGCGGCAAACGCGTCCCGGTCCAATGCGGGACCACGCCTTGTCGGTGTTGTGGGTCGCCGGGATGGTTGGGCGGACGCCACCAGTTGCGATAGGCTATAAGCAAGACTATGAGCGCGACCCATCAACTACGATGCACCAACTGCGGCGTGAAGATCGACGCAGAGGCGGTACCGAGCGACTTTCGCTGTCCGGACTGCAAAGGGCTTTATGAGGTGATCTACCCGTGGAGCGAGGGTTGGGAGCGCGCCTCATCCACCGAGGTTCGCCTGCCCAATCCCGGCGGACTGCGGCATCTGTGGCAGGAGCGCAAGACCTCGACGTTGCCAGTCGATCAGAGCGGTGTCTGGCGCTTCCGCGAGATGCTGCCCTTCATGCGCGACGTGGAGAAGGTCACTACGCTGCGCGAGGGAAATACGCCGCTGTATGAGATGCCGCGTTCGGCGGAGATCGCGGGCGTCGATTGGCTGCTGGCCAAGCATCAGGGAATGAATCCCACAGGTTCATTCAAGGACACCGGGATGACGGCGGCACTATCGGTCGCGGTCGAGCGTGGATTTGGGTGGGTCGCGTGCGCGTCTACAGGAAATACATCTGCGGCGATGGCGGCATACGCGGCGCGCGCCGGTCTGCGCTCGATTGTTTTCATCCCCGAAGGGAAGATTGCGTGGGGTAAGCTGTCGCAGTCGATGGACTACGGCGCGCTGACTGTTCAACTGAAGACCGACTTCGATGGATGCCTGAAGCTGCTGACC
>CAZPZL010000414.1:0-2767 GCA_964590925.1 uncultured Granulicella sp. | reverse complement strand
CGCCAGCCGTTGCAGGGCTATGCTGCCCAGTGCGTCATCCCCAAGGCGGGTGATGAAACCGACTGAGACACCGAGCGCAGCGAGGTTGTGCGCGAGAATTGCCGAGGAACTGCCCAGAGTCAACCGAAAGTCGTTGGCGAGCAGCTCGCGCTCCAGCGGCATGACTTCAGGGAGTCCATAGAGAATGAGGTCCAGATTGATCTCACCCGCAATCGTCACATCAAAACGCTTCTTCATATTGCCTTAATCCACGAGCGTGACAACACGGGTAAGATGACGAGGGGAGTCAGGATTGAGACCCTTTCGCAATCCAAGACAACTGCCGAGCAACTGCCCCCACACGACGTAGACGACCAGGCGGGCAAGTTCAGGCACAGCCAGTGCGAGTTCAATGGCCAGGTCGGCCGAGCTGACTACTTCAGGCGAGAGCTGATTTGCAATGGCTACGGTGCATCCCCCGAGCCCCTTCATCTCAAGCAATACCGCGCTCTCTTCCGGGTAACCCGCATCGGAGAGCAACGCCCCTATCATTACCTTCTCAGACACAATGGACATAGGCCCGTGGCGAAATTCGAGCGTGTGAAAGAACTGGGCATAGCACGCCGAAGACTCCATAACTTTCAGGGCCGATTCCGATGCGATTGGGTACAGCGCGCCCTGTCCCAGAAATGCCACGTCGTCAAACGATCGTTGAGCAAATTCTTCAATCTTTGGACCGTAGATGGGGAGCAGACCTGCCAGGGCCGCAGGCAACGAGTGCAACGCTGCCACAAATTCATTCTGTTTGGCGAAGCGCGCCGCGATATATTGCAGCGCCATCAGCATTGAGGTGAACGAAGAAGTCATCACCGTGCTCTCCTCCGCCACCGGCAATTTGAGGGTCCGCCTGCTCAGCTGGGTCAGCTCGTTTCCGTCGCAGGTAACTGCGAGAAATGCGACGCCGCGCTGCCTGAGGAGTTCCGCTACCTGCAAGACATCAGAACCGGGAAGACGGGCGCATCCTCGTCTCGAAACACCAACCTGGGAGACAAGAGTATTTCGGAGGCCGGCACAGCCCGCGCGGGCACTCCCCCTAGGATTGTGAATGTAGCCGCTGCGGCTTGCGCCAGATAGTAGCTGGTGCCGCAGCCGACCAGGACCCACTCATGGGTGCGAGGGTCTTTGTCGCCGACCAGCGGCTCCAGATCGAGCTTATCTAATGTATTTAGGCACTCGCCCCAAACTTTGGGCTGGCTGTGAATTTCCCGTAGTGTTGATGCTCCCCTTGCCATCTTGCATCTCTCCCGTTATGTTGGCGTTGCCCCTGGGCGGCCAAAGAGAATACGGTAACGCTCACGGGTTTTGTATCCTTCTGCATCCGCGCAGTGCACAACACAGCAGCCAAAATGAAATAATAACATATAATTCGAAATTCATCGCAACATAAAGTGAGCATGAGGTTAAGATTAATTCCAATGCTTTTGCACGCTCATCGCCTGTGATTCTCGCCTGGCGGGCTGATGGCCCTACGCAGGAAGTGTCTTCCCCTGGAAGGATAAAACTCCAGCGGGCCCGTACAATCCGCAAGCGAGGGCTCTGTTCCGACTGGATATTCAGCCGGGCTGCGATCGCAGCAAGCTGGATTTCGTTGACTGTTTGCATCAATCCTTCTCTTTTGCCGTATTCGATAAACAAACGAAAGAACAGCGTAGAATAGAATGCATCTTAACCGGGGACATCTCTTATGAAATCATCGCGCTTCGTATTTGTATTGCTGCTGATATTTGTTTGGCTGCCGGTTTGGACCGCGAGCGGCGCACGCGCGCAGTCCGCATCCTCCCAGACTTCCACGGTCCGAGGCGGCAATCTCGCCGTCGAGACATTCGACGACGGCACCTATGCCTTGCAGTCATCGGCGATTCCAGGAGATGTGCTGCGGTCGGGGATCGTGGTCGATACGGGTGCGGGAACGATTATATCCTCGCTTTATCCCCGCCATATCGCAACCATTGCGCCCTTCCATAACGAGCTGGGATCGGGGAACTCGCTCACAGTCACCCACACCGGGTTGGCCGGAATGCCCGACCTGGTCTGCGAGTTTCGTGTGTATGAGGACCAGCCCTGGGGAGAAGTCGAGGTGAGTTTATTGAATTCGACCTCGGAAACCATTACGGTGCGGGCCATCCACATTGTGAAGAGCACGGCCGGCGACGTTATCAAATTGAATGGCCCGGCTTCAGCAGACCGTGTGCTCTCTGACAACTTCAGTGAAAATCCCGTTCAGCTGATGGACCTTGGCCAGCCCGCCGATGGTCTCCAGGTGGGCTTCGGAAGCCAGCTCATCTACAACCAGAAGAGTGGAGAGAGTCTCTTTCTGGGGGCGCTCTCCGCTGACAAGTTACTTACCGGCTTCCATCTGATGAGCACAGTGGGAGCCGATGCGCATGCGCTTTCCTATGACGTTTCGGATGCCGGAACCAACGAGGCATTGCAAGACCAGTACAAGGATTTCCCGCCCGCTAATAACGTTCCCCTGCAGATTCAGGTTGCTGCCGGCGCAAGCATCCATTCAGAACGGCTGATGTTTGCCATTGGCTCTGACTATCATGCACAGCTGGAGAATTACGGGCGCGCGATTCGCATTCTGCACAAACCGCCGGTTCAAATTGCTGCGCCCATCATGGGCTGGTGGAGTTGGACAGCTTACTACTACGGCATTACGCAGAATGCAGTGCTGACCAATGCGGCCTGGCTCAAGCAGAATCTTGAGCCGCTCGGCTATCATTTC
>CAZPZL010000413.1:0-2773 GCA_964590925.1 uncultured Granulicella sp. | reverse complement strand
CAGAGCGGGTGGCTCGTTGTCGCAACTGCGCAACGACGGATTCACTCCGTTCAAGGATCTGGTATTCAAGCCGGTAGGTGTTCGGCTCGACACCCAGGCTCTTCACCGGGAGATCTCGGATATGCCCGACGCTTGCGGCGACATCCCAGCCACTGCCAAGAATAGCCTTGATCTTCTTGATCTTGTTGGGACTCTCGACAATCATCAACTTCATGCAGATGCCTCGTGCCCAGCGATCTTCCCGCGAGAGCTACAGGAAGGCCGGCGTCGGAGCCTTCAGCTTATGAATGGAGGCAAAGTAGGCGACCATCACGCGAAATGTCTTCGAGCGATTCACGCCGCCGAGAATCTCTCCCCCTACTCTCTCCAGCTCATCGGCAATCTCATAGGTCAGAGGGAATACGAAGGCCGTGTCGATGCTTTGAAACGGGATGTTCAGCCACGGACCGTTATAGTATGCAACCAACTGCGCCTGAGCTGTCTTGGTCTTGAAGTTCATGATGATGTGCTCGGCAAGGGCATTCTTGTTGCGAATCCCGAGCACGGCAAAAAGCTGGGTGAAATAGGTTTTGGTAAACTTCGAATCCACGGTGAGGCGGATTTGCGTACGCTTTTCAACGGGAGCTACGATTCTGCGTTTCGTCCTGGCGGGTGCTTTCTTTGCAGTGGTCATGTCGCCACCTTTCTGTGATGTATTATATAGCATTTCTATACGATCCTAGGGAAATTTTTGCGCTAAACAACGGCAATTTAACGGGCTTTCACTGGGTTAACGGAAAAGGCCGTAGTGGGTTTATTGCATAGGGGAGCACTTCCGGCGCTCCCCTACGCTGATCCTTAAAGGCAGTCTTCCTTGGGAGAACCAGTGCTGAACAAAGTCGTCTTTTCGATAGTTGACGGCCGCGCCGTCTGTACCGACCGTTTTGATCGGTACGCAGCGCATATCTCGGTCAACCGATGCACGATACCCTTCGGACCCAGTTCGCTTATGTCGGCCTGTGCCCGGCGCACCGATTGGTGAATTTGGTGCTGTCCAACAATATTGCCAAGTTGCAACGCCGTTTGGATGGCGACGTTGCACTCGCAGGAGAATGTGGTGTTGTCCATGCCACGGAGGCATTCGGCTGCTTCCGCGAATTCAGGGCATTTGAAACCAGGGGGCCGAGCGCTGCTCGTCGGAGTCTCACGAATGGCAGCGGGAACCGCAATAGCCAGTTGCTCGATGGAGGCGCAGCGGATGAGATGTGCTGCGGTGATGAGTGCGGCATTCTGATTGGGATCGAAAACCGAGTCGCCGGCCATGCGGAGCAGCGTTTCAGCAAAGGAGGCCAGCGACCTGTGGGCTTTCTGCCTTGCTCTTTGAATGAATCGGTGGCAGCGAGCGGCTTGCGCTTCATATTTGCGCCGCTGGGTGAGTGAAATCTCGCTGGACGCAAGGTTTCGTGTGATCGTTTCGAGTTTCTCTTCAGCTTCTGCGACTGTCATCCCTTACCCTTTCCAAGTCGAATGATTTCACTGAACAAGACAATGCCAGTTCATTCGGTTAGACTTAAGTACCGCATCTTTGTTACTAGAAAACAGGGAACTTCCTCTCAAATATGCGAGAAAGTATTCTTTTACATAAATGCTGTAGTAGCTGTAAATGGAAGCATGAATACATAATGCGCACAGTTGGGCTGAACTATTGAGATTGCAAAACGAACGGGAACCCTCGTAGAATCAGGCGATTCTGCATTGGCTTCTCCGGAGAACCTCATGCGTTTACGGTGAACGCAGAGCAAGGCGGCAGGCACGCACGTATATCGACACACTGCCCTGTGACCCAGATCACCTTCAGCGCGCCGAATGGTTACCAATGGGCGCAGTTCCTCTCTGCTGCGCCCTACTCACAGTGAGAGCGGTGTGTCGCTGCGAACTCGGCAGTGCCGTCCGTGTTCGCGGTTACCGTGCCGCCTCAACAACCTGGACAGCTTCTATCGAAAGGGGGAATGTGCAACACATCCCGCAGGCTCCTTTTCCCCCGCCCCCCGCACGGTTAGGCTTTGCGTGATACGAACCCGCGCACAGCGCGCCTTTTAAGCTGAGTGGGGGCGTTGCGGGGTCTTCTTCCCGCTGGGGTGGGTAGCGGAGGACGCCGTGCGGCCGTAGCGAGGGAGGGAGCGCCCTCCCAACGAAACCGCAAACTCATTTGATGAAGCAACTGACGAATCAATCTCAAAGAGCTGAAACAGCGGGAAGGGAAGGGCCAGATTCGAGGTATCTGTGAATTGATCGACGTTGTTCAACTGCTCAAGACGACGGACAAGATTCTGCGCGAAGAGGGGCGAAAGAACTGTATGGCCGGTGTGGTTCTTGCTCACGGGCACACCTACATGAAGCTGTTGAACATGGCCAAGGAACGGATCAGCATTCCAAGAAAAATCAGGATTCCACCGGCGATGACCATTACGATTGGGCAGAAAAAGGCAGGATTGAACCACAAAACGCCAATGATCGTGACACAGGAAGCCAGCAAGAATAGGAAGCCTGGAAGATAGCGAGTCTGTACGAAGTAAGCAATGAGGCCGATGGCGATAAGAACGATGGCCGGTATTTCAGGCCGATCTCCATGAATCATGGGATGGTTGCTGTAGTGGACAGCGATCCCGATGCCGGTCGATGTAAGGATCAGGAAGAAAGAGCCGAAGCCTCTCCGCAGGTGTTGATAGAAGAAGAAGCCAGAGAGGACCAGGGCTGCGCCCACGGTCCTCGTCAGGGTCTTGTCTTGCAAAGT
>CAZPZL010000412.1:0-2794 GCA_964590925.1 uncultured Granulicella sp. | reverse complement strand
AAGCGGCGCCCGAGTTGATGCCGAACACGGAGACCGCAACCGCAATCGCAAGTTCGAAGTTATTCGAGGCGGCGGTGAACGCGAGGGTTGTGGTTTTGGAATAGTCGGCCCCCAGCTTGCGCCCCATGTAGAACGACACCAGGAACATGACAACGAAGTAGACCAACAGGGGAACCGCAATTCTGAGCACGTCCAGTGGCAAACGGACGATGTAACTACCCTTCAGCGAAAACATTACCACGATGGTGAACAGCAGGGCTACCAGCGTGATTGGGCTGACGCGCGGAACAAAACTCCGGTCGTACCATTCGCGTCCCTTGGCGCGCACGAGGATTGTGCGCGTCAGAAATCCGGCTATGAAAGGAATCCCAAGATAGACGAACACGCTTCGGGCGATCTCGCCGATGGAGATGTGTACAACCACGCCATGCAACCCAAACCAGTGCGGCAGAACGGTAATGAACACCCACGCATAAACGGAATAAAAGAACACCTGGAACAGCGAGTTGAACGCCACCAGTCCGGCGGCGTACTGCGTGTCTCCCTTCGCGAGCTCGTTCCAAACGATGACCATGGCGATGCAACGCGCCAAGCCGATCATGATGAGTCCCGCCATGTATTCGGGATAGCCGCGCAGAAAGATGACTGCGAGGGCGAACATCAGAACCGGGCCGATGAGCCAGTTTTGCAGCAGAGAGAGCCCAAGGACTCGCTTGTTCCTAAAGACCTCGTGCAGTTCTTCAAAGCGTACCCGCGTGAAGGGCGGATACATCATGAGAATGAGGCCGGCCGCGATTGGAATCGAAGTTGTGCCGACGCTGAATCGATTGAGAAAGGGCACCACGCCGGGAGCCAGCCAACCGAGCGCAACGCCGAGGGCCATGGCTGCGAAGATCCACGCGGTCAGGTAGCGATCAAGAAACGAAAGACGACTCTTCTTCAACTGCGCGCCTCCTCAAGCTTTGCTACGAGCAGCCAATGTTGTCGACTTCGCGCTTGATGGCGAGTTGATCGAGAGTAGCAAGCGGCAGGGACAAGAAGAGTCCGATCCTGCGATCGAGCACGATGAACGCATCGCGAAACGCGCGCGCGATTCCGTCTGCCGTTCCGGTTACCGCTGCCGGGTCTGGAATGCCCCAATGCGCCGTCATGGGCTGCCCAGGCCAGTAAGGACACTCTTCTTTGGCGGCGTTGTCACACACGGTAAAGACGAAATCCAGGTTCGGAGCCCCCGGTGCGGCAAACTCATCCCATGACTTGCTGCGCAGGCCAGTGGTTGGCATCCCGGCGGATTCGATCTGCTTGAGGGCTTCCGGCCGCGGCTGGCCCGACGGGTGGCTGCCCGCGCTGTACGCGGTGAATCGCCCTTTGCCACGGTGGTTCAGGAGAGCCTCGGCCATGATCGACCGCACCGAATTGCCGGTACACAGAAAAAGCACGTTGTAGTGTGCTTGCATCACTTACTCCTTCGCGCCAATCGCGACCGGCGCACAGCAATCGGATTCGCAGCAGGACGCCTTGGGCTTGGCAGCCCTGATGAAGGCACTCAAGAACTTCCCGTTCACCTGCGGAGCGATGGCGTCGACATCAACGCCGGCCTCGGTGAGGAATTGGCGCGCATCTTCGACGTTGTAGATGCGGGTGGGCTCGATGGAGGCGTCGCTGAATCCCGCTTTCGTCAGCTTGGCAACATAGTCGTTTTCTTCCAATGCTCCGGCGATGCAACCCACCCAGAGGAGCATGCTGCTGCGCACCTCGTCCGGCACAACGCCCCGGACCACGACATCGGAGACGGCAAAGCGTCCGCCCGGCTTCAGCACGCGAAACGCCTCCTTCAGCACGCGGTCCTTGTCGGCCGAGAGATTGATGACGCAGTTCGAAATGATGACATCCACCGAGTTGTCGGGCAGCGGGATGTTCTCGATTTCGCCCTTCAGGAACTCGACGTTTGTGACGCCCGCCTGGCGCTGATTTTCGCGGGCCAGAGCTAGCATCTCGTCAGTCATGTCGAGACCGTACGCTTTGCCGGTGGGACCAACACGCTGCGCCGAGAGGAGCACATCGATCCCGCCACCGGAACCGAGGTCGAGCACGGTGTCACCGGCGCGGAGTTCAATCAACGCCGTCGGGTTCCCGCATCCAAGCGAAGCCCGCACGGCCTTCTCGGGGATAAGCCCCTGCTGATTCGCACTGTAGAGGTTTGTCGTGATCGGATCGCAGCAACGAAGGCCGGGATCGCAACATGCCTGCAGACTTCCCGACTCCGCGACAGCGCGGGCGGCGCTTCCGTACTTTTGCTTAACTTGATCCTTAACGCTGTCCGTAGATTCCATATTCCGTGTCTCCTTACATACGCTAAGGCGAATGTATTCCTCGCTGGACACATCTGTCAAGGCGTATATTATGAATATTGTGGATCGTTCACCAAAAGCCTACGACCTCGCGTTGCTGTTTGCGGCGCTCTCCGATCGCACCCGGCTGCGACTGCTGAACCTCATGGACGGACGGGAGGTCTGCGTCTGCTATTTCGTTGAGATCCTGGGGCAGAGCCAGCCCAAGATCTCCCGTCACCTTGCGTATCTGCGACGGGCGGGCGTGGTGGAAGCGCGCCGTGAGGGCAAGTGGATGCATTACAGGATTGTTGTGCCTTCAGACATTGGCGCAGCGCGGATCCTCGGCGAGACAATCGCGGTGTTGAGGGGAGAGAAGGCGATGCAGATCGACCTGGCGCGTCTTGGAAAGGCCTGCTGTGTGCCGCCGAAGGTGCCCGCGCTCGAGGGCGCGCCGTTGCCGA
>CAZPZL010000411.1:0-2807 GCA_964590925.1 uncultured Granulicella sp. | reverse complement strand
GCCAGCACTCCGGCGGTATGGTGGTTTGCGCAGGAATGCTCAACCGCGTCGTCCCCATCGAACGCGCGTCAATGCCCGGACGAACTGTCATTCAGTGGGATAAGGAAGACTGCGCCGATCTCGGTCTCATCAAGGTAGACCTGCTCGGCCTGGGCATGATGGCCGCGCTCAAAGAGACCATCGAACTTATTCCGCGCCACTACAACACCAACGTTGATCTGGCCGCTCTACCTGAAGACCCCCTGGTCTACAAGACATTATGCAAGGCAGACACCGTGGGAATGTTTCAAGTGGAAAGCCGAGCGCAGATGGCCTCAATTCCGCACAACGCTCCCACGCGCTTCTACGATCTCGTGGTGCAGGTCGCCATCATTCGTCCCGGCCCCATCGCCGGTAAGATGATGCATCCCTATATGCGACGGCGCCAAGGCAAAGAAGAAGTCACTTATCCGCATCCCGCGCTGGAACCGGTACTCAAGCGCACGCTCGGCGTTCCAATATTTCAGGAACAACTTTTGCGCATGGCGATGGCCATCGCCAACTTCACCGGCGCAGAGGCTGATGAGTTGCGGCGCGCCGTTGGAATGCGCCGGTCGATGGAACGCATGAAGAATCTCGAAGGCCGTTTGCGCGCTGGCATGACGCGCAACAACATTAACCCCGAAGCGCAGGATAACATCGTGCACAGCATTTCATCGTTTGCCATGTATGGCTTTCCCGAATCGCACGCTGCCAGCTTCGCGCTCATCGCCTACGCCTCGGCTTATCTGAAGGTGCATTATTTGGCTGCCTTCACCTGCGCTCTGCTCAACAATCAACCAATGGGTTTCTACTCGCCCGCCGTGCTCATCAAAGACGCACAACGCCACGGCCTGCGTGTGCGGCCCATCGATATTCAGCATTCGCTTGCAATCTGTTCTCTGGAAGAAGAAGCCGATCGCTCGCTATCTCTGCGCATCGGCTTCAACTACGCGCGTGGAATGCGGAGCACTTCCATTGAAGCGTTGCTTCAAGAGCGCAATCTTCACGGTCCATTCGCGTCAGTTGACAATCTTGCTCACCGAGTCTCCGCGCTCAACCGCAAGGAGCTTGTGCTGTTGGCTCGCGTTGGCGCGCTGAATCCGCTCGATTGCGTCGAGCATCGCCGCGATGCACTCTGGCAGGTGGAAGAGGCTGGCCGCCCCGTTGGCCCACTGCTACGCGGAGCCGCCCCAACTACTTCGCAAACTACGCCTCTAGTCGCGATGACCACCGACGAGCGACTATCTGCCGACTACGCAGGCGTCGGACTCACTACCGGCCCGCACCCAATGGCATATCACCGAGCCGCACTCCGAGAAAAATACATTCTTTCTGCGATCGATTTGTTGGACTGTCGCAGCAATGCGTCCATTCGCATAGCTGGCTGCGTGATCGCACGTCAGCGCCCCGGCACAGCCAAGGGCTTTGTCTTTCTCTCCCTCGAAGACGAGACCGGCATCGCCAACATTATTCTCGCCCCAGATGTCTTTGAGCGCGACCGGTTGATCGTCACACGCAATCGCTTTCTGCTCATCGCTGGCACCGTACAAAACACTGACGGCGTGATTCACGTCAAGGCGCAGCGAATTATCCCGCTCGACATTACCAGTGCTGACATTCGCTCCCATGACTTTCACTGAGCAGTGGTGCTCCTCAACCATCGTGCTAGAGGTACTCCACGCTCGCGCAGATTTCCAATCCGGGAATAGAATTCTTACCAGAGGGCTATGCGGAAAATCGTACACGTGGACATGGACGCGTTCTACGCGTCGGTCGAACAGCGGGATGATCCGCAGCTTCGCGGTAAGCCAGTCGTTGTTGCATGGCGCGGGAACCGTTCTGTCGTATGTGCCGCTTCGTATGAGGCCAGGCGTTTCGGCATCCGCTCGGCAATGCCTGCGGTTCAAGCTGAACGCCTGTGTCCCGATGCTGTATTCGTTTCGCCTGATTTTCCACGCTATCGTGCCGTGTCTCATCTTGTGCGGGAGATATTCAAGCGCCACACCGATCTTGTCGAGCCGCTATCGCTGGACGAAGCCTATCTCGACGTAACCGAAAACAAGACCGGCCTCCCAACCGCTACCCGAGTAGCGCGCGCGATTCGAGAGCAGATCAGGCAGGAGTTGCATCTCACAGCTTCGGCCGGCGTTGCGCCCAATAAGTTCCTGGCCAAGATAGCCTCTGACTGGCGCAAGCCGGACGGTCTATTCGTCATCCAACCTGATGAAGTGGCTACCTTTCTACCGCCGCTCTCGGTAGGTCGTCTGCCCGGTGTGGGCAAAGTGACAGAGGCAAGGCTAGAGAAACTCGGAATACTTACGGTCCGAGACTTGCAATCGCTGGAATCGCCCGCTCTTGAAGGCGCTTTCGGCAGCCATGGCCTCCGCCTCTACCAATTGGCTCGCGGAATTGATGAGAATCCCGTCATACCGGACAGACCCACGCAATCGGTGTCGGCTGAAGATACATTTGAACGCGATGTGCCGCTCTCAGAGACAGAGCCGATGATTCGCCAGCTTGCTGAGAAAGCCTGGGCTGCTTCGCGCAAGGAGTCACGGATAGCTCGTACAGTGGTTCTGAAGCTTAAAACAAGCGAGTTCAAAATTCTCACGCGCAGCCACACACCGCCGCATCCGCCCTCTTCATGCGATGACTTAACCTGCATCGCCTTGTCGCTCAGAGATCGGGTAAGTATGGGTCCGCGGCAGCGTTTCCGTCTAGTCGGCGTAGGCCTAAGCAATTTCCGCGAACCTGAAAACGCCCCCTCAGAGCCAGTGCTCTTCGAG
>CAZPZL010000410.1:0-2848 GCA_964590925.1 uncultured Granulicella sp. | reverse complement strand
GATCCAGAGTTCCCGGCGCGTGCCATCGGAAAGACATTTCTCTGCTCCGGCCCAAACCAATTCGAAGGCAAAGTCCATCTCTTGTTCCAGCGGATCACGACAGGAACCTTGCCCGATGCCTATCTCGTTACGTTGAACTATGCCGATCAGGGTTCGATTCGATTTGGCAAACAGGAATGGAGGTCGTCCGGCGTGCGACCGATCTCTGTCAGTTTGAGAGGGCCGAAGTACGAGGCCATGCTGCTGATGGGCGAGATGGACTGGGTTGAGAGCGATCTGGGGTGCTGGCGAATCGACGCAGATCGCGGCCGAATTCTACTCGCCGATTCCGTAGAAGGAGTGCTTCCATGAGGTACTACAAGGGATACCTTGCTCTCTCCGACGCCAGTGATGTACCGGTACTGCTTTACATCCGTAATGCTCGTGCAATCTATCTCGAGCAACTTCGTGATCTGCTATCGTTCGATGACACGGCGGCGGCCTCCGGTTCGCTCCGTTGGCGTGTCTCCCGAATTGAGAAGGCTGGACTCATTGCAAGGTTTGAGGGACAGCGATACCTCGGCAGACCTGTCTTCGGAATCACGCAGTCAGGGCTCGCATTTCTTGAGTCGCGTGGACACTATCTGCTCTCGCTGCCAAGCACAACGGAACAGATCCTTCATCCCTCTCAGGTTCCGCACGCACTCGAACTGGTCAATATCCGCATCGCTCTTGCGAAAGCTGAACTACTCAATTCCTGGAAGAGCGATCTTGAGATCACCTCACGAAACCTGGTGATCGATAGTTCTGTGGCCAAGGACTTCGACGCCATCGCAGAGATTGATGTCGACGGAAGCACACACACGTTGGCCATAGAGTATGAGAGAAGCCCGAAGGCCGCGTCGCGTTATCGCGCTATTCGAGAGGTTCTCGACAAAGATGAGACGACAGATACGGTGCTGTACCTTACGGCAAGTGACGACATCCTGTACCTGCTCGCAGTGGAATTACGCTCTTGCCGCAAGCGCATCGGCTTCGCACAAAGCGAATCGTTTCGCCATTCGTTGCTGGAGACTCGCGCGCTAACGAACACGGAGAACGCCGAAGTTGTGCTCTTGAGAGACCTGCTTAGCGCATGAACTTCCAGTGGGACTTTCTTTCCTCTGCGGAGAATCTCGCAGCCATTGACTACCGATTGACTTCGCAATTGCTTTCCATTGGCTCCCCTTTGACCTCTTTTGCCAATTTATTGAGCAGAATAGACCCACCTTAAATTACGTCTCTTCTATGACTTCTAGCCTGACTATCCCTTGTATGTACTGCTGATTTTGGGGCAGTTGGATGAGGTGTTTGGGTGCTTGAAGTACGGCGGAGTAGCGCGGCATGTTTTCGCCGTCGTAGTTCCGGCAATCTGTCTCGCGTCTGATGCAGGTTGCAATCCATCTCAGCCTCTTCTGTATACCGCTCACCGTGTGGTCACGACACACATTCATGGACGTGACTTTGCACTCTTCAACCTTTGCAGGGTACTTCTGTTGATCGTTAGACGGAATGAATTCGCAGTATCCCGCTCCTACTCAACTCCCCCACTCACTCAACCTGAATGGCCATCGTGCCATTGCAGAAAGGAACTTGTATGCCCAATATCCCTCGTGTGATCTCAACTCCGGTCGCTTACGTCCCCATCTTTTCAATCCGTTTTGCTCGCCGATTGATTCTCTGCCTCCTGCTGACGGCGCTCAATATCAGCGTCATCGTTCTGTTCGCTCCCACGCTCTATCAAGCAACCGTCACTCATCCACTCTGGCTCATCGGAGTCAGTCTGCTACTCGCAGCCCTGCTTGGATCACTCGCCAGAGTCTGGTTTCTCTCGTTACGTGGCTGGTTCCGCTAGTCCACGCCAACCTTCAACCCCATCACAAAAGAGAGGAGAGTCCCCATGCAACGCAGCTTAGGAAGGATGATTGCCTACAAGATGTTCAACTGGCGTGACCGCGCCGCAAGCTCAATTCAACAGACTGTCTCCACATTTCTGGAGGCAGGAGAGGCCATCGCTACGCGTTGGATTCAGACCCCGAAGGGGGTTCTGCTTCTGCAGATGGTTCCCGACAATAACGCATCCGGAGCGATCTACATCTTCGACCGGCAGCGGGATGACTGGTACATGCTCTCGTTCGAGGAGTGTGAAGACCAGTTTACCTCCGAGCTATTCGACCGGGTCTTCTCGGAGTACAAGCTCTTCCGCTACGTCGAGCAGCCGGGCCTGCTGCTCAACCAACTACAACTAGCCAGCGCTTAGCCTGCAATCGGCCATTCAAAAACCACTCAGACCAATCCAACTTCATCATCAGGAGGAATCGCCATGCGCCTGTCCGCGAGTCGTATTCGCTCGATCAATCTCCGTATCTCCCAAGCCGAAGCATCTGCATTTTCTGGATTAGGGAGAAATGTCCACTACCTACCTCACAACCTCAGGCCACCCGTCTCCATAAGCGCGATGCAGGCCGTTCGTGACGTTGCTCTTGCGAAGGCTGTCACTGCGTAGCGCCTGTCCACCCGGAATCGGCGGGGGAGTGTGTCTCAAAGGCGCATTCACCTCGTCGCTTCTTGGCGATTTGACCGAGTTTTAGAGCCGGGGTACAACCACACAACTGAGAAAGGAGACTCCGGTTATGCCCGTCCACTTTTGCGTAAGCCGCCAGACCGCCGAGGAGTTCATCCGGCTATTCGTAAACCGTCTTGCCTACGGAATCCAGAGAGAGAAGCCGCTGCCAGACGGCTCGGTTCCGTACATCAAACAGCCACGACCTCTCAATTCAGATGCGATCAGAATGCACCTCAATGGCGACCTGACGATCAATCTGTACGC
>CAZPZL010000409.1:0-2859 GCA_964590925.1 uncultured Granulicella sp. | reverse complement strand
AACCGTCAACGTCCTCAACATCGCGCGCAAATACAAAGCGGGCTTCCTGCACGCGTCCACCTCCGAGTGTTACGGCGACCCCGAGGTTCACCCTCAGGTGGAGACCTATTGGGGACGCGTCAACCCCATCGGCCCGCGCTCGGTCTACGACGAAGCCAAGCGCTTCTCTGAGGCCGCCGTCACCGCCTGGCATCGCTACTATGGCGTGGACACGCACCTCGTCCGCATCTTCAACACCTACGGCCCACGCCTACAGGCCAACGACGGTCGGGTCATCTCCAACTTCATGATGCAGGCGCTCGCTGGTGAACCGCTGACCATCTACGGCGACGGCCAGCAAACACGTAGCTTCTGCTACGTCTCGGACCTGATAGAAGGCATCACGCGCCTCGCTCACTCCGCCGAACACACCCCGGTCAATATCGGCAATCCGACCGAGTTCACCATGTTAGAGTGCGCGCAGGAAGTTCTCGCTGTTACCGGCTCCAAGTCGATGATCGTCCACCAACCGCTGCCGCAGGACGACCCCACACGCCGCCGCCCAGACATCTCAAAGGCCCGCGCCCTGCTCAACTGGGAGCCGAAGATTCCCTTGCACGAGGGGCTGGAGAAATCTCTTGCGTACTTCCAGAACTGCCTGGCCGAACGCTCGTAGTGGTCACAGCAAACCGGCCAGTGCCACCGGAAACCGCCTTTCCCATCCTGAATAATAGGATGGGAAAGAATCGTCTCATTTTGTCGAAACGCAATGAATTTAGTCGTATACTTCAGGCGTGCCTTCGATGCAGCAACTCGTGCTATTTGGCTTTCTACTCGGGCTACTCTTTGGCAGCTTTTTGAACGTCTGCATCTCTCGAATTCCGGCTCACCGATCCATTGTTACGCCGCGCTCGCACTGCAACTCCTGCGGCAACCTCATCTGCTGGTACGACAACATCCCTATTTTGAGTTGGATCGCTCTGAGCGCTCACTGCCGCCACTGCGACGCCCCAATCCCATGGCGCTACCCAGCGGTCGAACTAGCGGTCGGACTATGGTTCGCCAAAGCCAGCGCCCAAATGTGGGCTCACTGGAACCTCAATGCCATCAGTCAGGACGACGTTATCTACAGTTTAAAAATGTCCGCTTTCTATAGCGTCGATGTCATCGGCTTCGCTGTTCTTGGCTTCCTCCTCATCGGACTGATGGTGATGGACTGGCAGACTCTGCGCCTGCCGGACGCCTTCACCTTCACCGGTATTGCTGTTGGATTCGCGCTGGCCTGTGTGCAGGCGATCTTCCACGAGCCGGAAGCTAATCCTTCATTGCTCATCCTTCGCCGCTTCGCATCCATCGCCGCTGCCGCGCTGATTCTGCTCGTCATCCGCTGGAGCTACCAAGCCTTGCGCAAGCAGGAAGGCATGGGCCTCGGCGACGTCAAGATGCTGGCGATGATTGCCGCCTTCCTCGGTCTATCGCAGACACTGGTCGCGCTCTTTGCCACGGTCATCGCCGCCAGCCTATATGGTATTGGGCAGCTTGCGCGTCGTCGTGCTCACGCCAGCAGTCGTCTTCCCTTTGGCAGCTTTCTGGCCGCAGGTGGCCTCTTGGCAGCACTCTTCGGCTCGCCGATTGTCACTTGGTACATGGCGTTTCTGCGGTGATCCCGCGCGTCCTGTACGCGCTGCACCCAGTTCGCTTGACACTTGACCGGCTCAAAACTAAAGTCTAAAGTACCCATGCAGACGCCGCCCTACATCTGGAACTACCTTCCTCTGGCGCTACACATTCTTGCTGCCGCTGGCACTGCGGTCGGAATGGTCGCGGCCTCCTACTTCATCGGACGCCATCGCAACTATCGCACCAAGCTCAACCCTTACGAGTGCGGAATGGACCCGATCGGCGACGCGCGCGGACGCTTATCCGTGCGCTTCTACATGGTCGCAATGCTCTTCATACTCTTCGACGTAGAGGCGGTCTTTATGCTTCCCTGGGCGGTAATCTTCCGTCGTCTGCCGAAGATTACCGGACTGCCCATGTTTGGCTTCTACGAGATGCTGGTCTACCTGGGATTTGTCGCCGTCGGCCTCTTCTACGTCTGGAAGAAGGGCATCCTCAACTGGTCGTACGACAAGGGAGACCTCTAATGTACAATCCTGCGAGCGCTATCATAGGCAAGACGGCGGTCCTTGAGGCGATGCCGGAGAACCCGGCCGTCCTCGCACTCGCCGAGCTTGCCACCGACGCCAAGTTCGACCGCGACGAGCTGACACTCACGGTCACCCGCGAGAACATCGTCTCCGCCTGTGAGGCAGTCAAAGCTGCGGGCTACAACTTCTTCGAGACCGTAACCGCCGTCGACTGGTACCCCCAGGAGCCGCGCTTTCAGCTTTCCTACCACATCGTCTCGCACACGCTGAAGCAACGTGTGAGGCTGCGTGTGTTGATCGATTCCACCGACGCAAACGTTCCGTCGATCACTCCGGCGTGGCCTTCGGCAAATTTTTACGAGCGTGAGGTCTTTGACCTGTTTGGCATCAACTTTACCGGCCATCCGCGTCTTACTCGTATCATGATGCCAGACGACTGGCAGGGCCATCCGTTACGCAAGGACTATCCTGTGGAGGGCTACCGCTAATGGCTACTTTAGAGGAACAGGCCGTCCTGGCTCCCGACCGCATCACACCCGGCATTGAGGACGTTATTGCCGACGCACGCCTGCACGGCAACTCCGGCGTAGGCGAGCACTCGATGGTGCTCAATATGGGGCCGCAGCATCCCTCGACCCACGGCGTGCTGCGCGTGGTCGTCGAACTTGACGGCGAGATCGTCGTTGCGCTCGCCCCCGACATTGGCTACCTGCACACCGGAATCGAGAAG
>CAZPZL010000408.1:0-2859 GCA_964590925.1 uncultured Granulicella sp. | reverse complement strand
CATCCCAGAAGCATCAGCCGTCGCCGGCCAAATCGATCCACCAGAAGCATCGCAACGACGGCTACGAAGTTTTTGATTTTCGACCCCGTCTGCTGACGAGCAAGAGTATTGCTCAACGGTCGAATCCGGTGCTCTTGAAACTAGTGGAGTAAAAAATCTTTACACATTGACTACTGAATGAGGAACAGAGCACAGCGCATTCCATTATGGCTAGAAAAAAACTCTCCACAGTAGCCGCTACTGCGCATTTTCGAGGGGATGCGCGAACGCGATAAGTAATTGATTCAATGGTCGGGACGACTAGATTCGAACTAGCGACCTCACCCACCCCAAGGGTGCGCTCTACCAGGCTGAGCCACGTCCCGACTCTGTTTCGCTCGTTGCCCAAGTGGGCAACGGCAGGGGTTTGCAACATTTACAAGTGTACACGAGTGCGGCTGCTTGCGGTGAGGTGTGGATGTGCAATGCGTTGGAGCCATCAGAGATTCAATGCCTGACGTGCGGTTGCAGATTAGAATGCAGTGGAGGGCGGAATGGTTGCGAGCTTGTTGGATGGAGTGCGGAACGACGAAAGAGCGCAGATGATGCTGCGCACGGTTGGGCTCACCAAAATCTATCCGACAGTGGCAGTACGGACTCGCGTGTGCGGCGAGGTGGTGCTGTTTCGTGGGTTGGAGTTTTCTGTCTTGACGGGTGAGATGGTGGCGATTGTAGGCGAGAGCGGCACGGGCAAGAGTTCATTGCTGCACCTGCTGGCGGCGCTGGATCGGCCGACGGCGGGTGAGGTCTGGGTGCAGTCTGCGCAGGATCGAGAGATCAACCTGGGCGGGTTGAACGCGCGCGAAGCGGCGGAGTTTCGCAACCGCGACGTGGGCTATGTGTGGCAGTTCCACTATCTGCTGCCGGAGTTCACGGCGCTGGAGAATGTGGCGATGCCGCTGCTGGCGCGGGGCGAGCGGCGGGCCGAGGCGTTGGAGAAAGCTCGCGTCTGGCTTGGCGAGGTGGGACTGGCGGCGCGCGGGGAGCATCGCTCGGGCGAGTTGAGCGGTGGCGAGCAGCAGCGCGTCAGCCTAGCGCGTGCGCTGGTTACTGGGCCGAAGCTGCTGCTCGCCGACGAGCCGACTGGCGATTTGGACGCAAAGACAGCCGAGGCGGTTTTTGCGCTAATTCAGCGTCTGCATTGTGAGCATCGTCTAACCAGCGTGTTGGTGACGCACAATATGGAGTTTGCGGAACGCTGTGGGCGGGTGCTGCGGTTGCGGGAGGGACGGCTGGAAGCGATCGCTGGTGGCTGTTGCACTGGAGTTGGTGCGGAGGATGCTCGTCGTGCATCTAAATAGGGAATTGAGCGAGAGTGTTACTGCTACCGGAACCTTCGAGTGATTTGGAATTCCGAGTGCAGCAGCTACACTATTAGTGTGCATTGGGAGATGCCACTCTGGAAGGTTCAGGGTGGGGCATCCTGAAACAGTCTCCGTGAGCGGCTGGCACGGAGATGGGCTGGACTAGAAGACAGGGCAAGGCCAATGGCGCTGCATCAGGCCCCGCGTAGCTTTGCGGTTGGTGTAGAGGTCGGCATGAAGGGGGACTATGTTCGAACGCTATACAGAGAAGGCGCGGCGCGTAATCTTCTTTGCGCGGTATGAGGCCAGTCAATTCGGGTCGCCCTACATAGAGACCGAGCATCTGCTGCTGGGATTGTTGCGCGAGGACAAGGCGCTGACCAATCGCTTTCTGCGATCGCACGCGTCGGTCGAGTCCATCCGCAAGCAGATCGAAGGACACACCACGATTCGCGAGAAGGTATCGACCTCGGTTGATCTGCCTCTGTCGAATGAGTGCAAGCGGGTACTGGCTTATGCGGCTGAGGAGGCCGAGCGGCTCTCGCATAAACATATCGGCACCGAGCATCTGTTGCTTGGCCTGCTGCGCGAGGAGAAGTGTTTTGCAGCGGAGATTTTGACCGAGCGCGGACTGCGTCTGCCCGCCATCCGAGAAGAGTTGCAGCGGACGACGCAGGAGAAAGCCCCCATTCAGCAGAGTGGAAGCAAGGGCGGTCCGCGTAGCGAGCAGTCGATGTTGGCCGAGTTTTCGCGCGACCTGACGCAGAGCGCAATGGATCAGGAGCTAGACCCGCTGGTCGGGCGCGACGCTGAGGTCGAGCGCGTCATCCAGATTCTGTGCCGGCGGACGAAGAACAATCCGGTACTGATCGGCGAGCCTGGTGTGGGCAAGACGGCAATCGTTGAGGGACTGGCGCAGAAGATCGCTGACGGCGAGGTCCCCAGCTTTCTCGCCGACAAACGCGTTCTTGCGCTCGATCTCTCGCTGATCGTTGCAGGCACGAAGTATCGCGGCCAATTTGAAGAGCGGCTGAAGACAATCATGAAAGAACTGATGGAGAATCAGAACTCCATCGTCTTCATCGACGAACTGCACACGCTGGTCGGCGCTGGCTCTGCCGAGGGTTCGCTCGATGCGGCAAACATCCTCAAGCCTGCGCTCAGTCGCGGCGAGATTCAGTGCATTGGAGCAACCACGCCAGCCGAGTATCGCAAATCCATCGAGAAGGATCGCTCGTTGGAGCGCCGCTTCCAGGCCGTCAAGGTCCCGCCGCCCAACGAGGAGGACGCAGTTCGCATTCTCAACGGCATCAAGGAGAAGTATGAGAAGTTTCACGCCGTCAGCTATACCGATGAGGCGATCAACTTCTCGGTCTCGCACTCTAGCCGCTACATTCCCGATCGTTTTCTGCCGGACAAGGCCATTGACCTGATCGACGAGGCGGGCGCGCGCGTGAAGCTGCGCCAGACCTCGCTGCCCGAGGAACTGACCGAAGTCCAGAAGCGTATCAAGTTC
>CAZPZL010000407.1:0-2862 GCA_964590925.1 uncultured Granulicella sp. | reverse complement strand
TCACAAAGGCGGTGCACGCTGGGTGCCGCGGCGGTCCTCTGGCGGCGCAAACCGACGCCCGCAAAGCACAAAAGGGCCGCTATGTGAGCCGGGCTCATAGGGATATTGCTGGTAGCAGGCCACAAAGTGCCCGCAAATGGGGCTGCCGGCGTCCTTGCGGCGAAAGAATTTCGGCTCACATAGTGCACACAGTCGTGGTCTGGTTTTAGAATTACGACTGAAAATCATGGTGTCGACAGTTCAATTCTGTCCCTCGCCACCAGCTTCTTGTTCCTGCACCGGGCGCGTTTTTGCGCCGCCTGAGTTTTGCCGAAACGCCGCCCCGAGCCTGCGAATCTGGCAGTCGGTGAGCGTGAAAGTCACCCAAATGCCGACATCAGCCCGACATCAGCCTGGGTGGTGACGCCGCCTCGCACTCGCGGAGCGGGTCCGCGCTGGGCGCCTCGGCTGGCTCGGCCGATCGATTCCCAGTTCCAAGGCAGCTAGCACTGAACGTGATCTTCTGGAGCTGCTGATCGCCCCGATGGGCAGGCCATTTCGCCTCGGTGTAGGCTTGCGTGCCCGAAGGCTGGTCAGCCACCCTGAGGCCAACCCGGGACCCACTTCTGAATTCGGCTTCGGGCTCAACTTCGTCTCCAATTGGCTGGAGTCCATTGGTCCAGGACTGCATCCCACGGGTCAAGCAGACCACCGTCACGAAACTGCACGATCAGCCGTCGTCGAGCGTGGAGTCGGCGGCCGACATGTGCTGGCGCACAGCATAGAGCTCCTTCGTTTCCTCATCGCGAGGTACTAGGATGAAAACCACTGGAGAGTCGTGGACGCAGGAGGGCCGGTGCGATTACCCCGGAAAGGGGGTCGAGGTGGTGCGGTGATTGAGAAAGTAGTGAAGATTTCGAATCTCGGTCGCTTCATGGCCTGTCAGCCCAGGGGGGACGCTGCCCTCAAGTCCGTGACGCTGGTCTACGCGGACAACGGTCGCGGGAAGACGACCTTGGCGGCTATTCTTCGCTCGCTCAGTTTGAACGACCCGATACCGGTGACCGAACGAGAAGCTGTAAGCGGCAGTGGTCGGCCGTATGTGAAGCTCATCGCCTCTGGGTCGCCGGTCATCTTCGACTCTGGAGCGTGGACCGGCTCGCCCCCCGAGGTCGAAGTGTTCGACGCCGAGTTCGTGGATCGAAACATATACTCCGGATCTGCGATTGAGCCGAGCCACCGCAAGAACATGCACACCCTCGCCATCGGGGCGGCCGGTGTCCAGTTGGCTGAACGGGTCGATGGCTTGGCAGACCGGATAACCAGGCTGAACACTCCAATTGCACAGGCGAAAGCGGAGGTCTCCGCAATCGCTGGTGAATGGATGTCCGCCGATGATTTCTGCAGGCTCGCCGTAATTCCAGAGGTCGACGAGCGGATTGAGGAAGTTACTGGCCACCTTAAGGCTGCGCGTGAAAAGTCGTTGATAGAGGTGACCACCAAGTTATCGGTTGTTTCCGTTTCAGCAATTCCGATTGGCGATACTTTGGACCACTTGGCAGCAACACTTGACAACGTTTCTGCTGACGCAATTGCTGCAACTCAAGAACACATCAATGACTGCCTAGATGAGTCTGGAGAAACATGGCTGAGACAGGGACTCGGGTATCTCGCTGACCATTCTAGTTGTCCATTCTGCAAAGCTAGGGTCGATGACAACGCACTGGTCGCTGCGTATCGACAGTACTTTGATCAGGCCTACGCCGATCACACAGAGGTTACGAAGGCACTTGATGCGCAGGTGGCGGTAGTGGCGTCTCCCTCCTCGACCGCTGCGATCCAGCGAACCCTGGACGCGAACGCTAGGCTCCGAGCCATCTGGAAGGACTTCAACATCGAGTCTCCTGAGGCCCTGGACACAGCCCAGTTGCAGGAGGACCTGTTGGCGCTGAAGGACGGGCTGCAGGCCGCTCTATCAACAAAAGGCAGGACGCCCCTTGTTCGGGTGCCTATCGCCGCCGGGCTCCACGAGGCCATTGAGACCTGGTACGGATGGCAGCGGCAGATTCTCGCCTACAACAATGCTGTTGAGGGGACCAACGTCGAAATCGATGCGCTCAAAGAGGCTGCTGGTGAGGCGGATGTCGCAGCCCTCGAGGCCGAAGCCTCGCGCCTCCGCCTGGCGAAGCTGCGAGGGGAGAACGTGTCGATTGAAGCCTGCAACAAGTATCTGGAGCTTACCGAGAGGAAGCGAGGGCTTGAGCGCGAGAAGAGCAGGGCCTGGGCAGAGCTTGGCGAGCAGTCCGCCGAGCTGATCAGAACATACGCAACAGAGATCAACGACTATCTCGAGAAGTTCGGTGCGCAGTTCAGACTTTGCGAGGCCGTTGAGAACCGGCATGGTGGCAGTCCTCGTATGGACTACTGCATCGACATCGATAGTTGCGCCGTTCCTCTGGCGTCGAGTGGGCCCGGCCAACCTTGTTTCTGCAACACGCTGAGCGCCGGCGACCGAAGCGCTTTGGCGTTCGCGCTTTTCCTTGTGACTCTGAAGCGTATGGGCGGTCTCTCAGGCAAGGTGGTGGTCCTTGACGACCCTATTTGTAGTCTGGACTACGGACGCAAGACTAGCAGCCTCCAGGAGATAGGTTGGGTCTGCGATGAAGCGAGCCAAGTCATCGTCATGTCGCACGATGCGCTGTTCCTTAAGGAGGTGTGGCGCAGGACGGATCCGTCCAAGCGAACGACCCTCAAGCTTGAGAGAAGGGGGGACAACACCGCTATCGTCCTTTGCGACATCGACCAGGAGACCCGTTCTCGCTACTCTGCCGACTACGCGCGCGTGACAGACTACGTGGGTGGCAAGATCCCGGCCTCGGTCGA
>CAZPZL010000406.1:0-2862 GCA_964590925.1 uncultured Granulicella sp. | reverse complement strand
GCGGCAACTTCCGCGAAGACCTCTTCTACCGCCTCAACGTCATCCCCTTCTACGTTCCGCCGCTGCGCGAGCGCAAAGAGGACATTCCTATGCTGGTTAAAGAATTCCTGCAAGAGTTCGGCCAGCAGTACGGCCGACCACACGTCGAGATGCATCCCGACGCCCTCGACGCGCTCCAGCACTACCACTGGCCGGGTAACGTCCGCGAGCTGCGCAATCTGGTCGAGCGCGTCCTCATCCTCAACCCCAAATCGCTGCGTATCGAGCGCAAACACCTGCCTCTGCTGGCTACGCGCGATTCTGCCAGCGACGGCGCCAAAACGACCGCCCGCAACGAGGAGTTCTCCACCCTGCTCGAAGCCCGCGAGGCCTATGAGCACGACTACATCCTGAAGAAGCTAGACGAGTGCGCTGGCAACATCACCCGCACCGCCGAAGCCCTCGGCCTCGAACGCTCCCATCTCTACCGCAAGATGAAAGCTCTCGGCGTCAACATCAAGGAGTAGGGTGCTGTGTTCGAGAGTCTACTCCGCCGCTTTGGGCGCAAAGTATCCCGTATGCGCACGCACTAAATATCGTGAGTCGAGCGCATGTAGATAGATTGTGCGGAAGGAGCCATCCTGTTTGAAGTTGGCTGGCCGATACTCCAGCAAGTACTGGCTGCGCAGTTCCTGTTGGATGCTATCGAAGCCCTCGGCCACATCCTCGATTCGTTTGGGAAAGAATGCCTGTCCACCGGTAGTCTCTGCAATTTTGCGCAGAGTATCGGCTCCAGCCTTGTCCTTGCTCGGACTGACATCGGTGCTGATTGCGTAGACGATCGTGTCCGCGCGCTGACACTCCTTGATTGCGTCGTCCTGAAAGGCATGGCTGTAGTTATCGACACCATCGGAAACCATAACGATGGCTTTGCGTACCGACCCGGGATCGCGCAGTGTCAGCATCTGATCGCGACATGCCGAGTAGAGCGCGTCGTAGAGCGAGGTGCCGCCGCCCGGACGCAGGCGATGGATTCCCTGATTGAGCAGGTCGATGTTATTGGTAAAGTTCTGCTCGACGTCGGACTGCACGTCGAATCCCTCGACAAACGCGCGGTCGTTGGTGTGCAGCACCCGCAGCAAAAATTCGATCGCTGCCTGCTGCTCGAACTGGAATCGCTGGCGAACTGAATTGCTCGTGTCCAGCATAATGCCCACCCGCAAGGGAAGATTCGTCTGCTGGTAAAAGTGAAAAACCCTCTCGGGCGGGCGTCCATCGTCGAGCAGGCCGAAGGCCGACTGGTTCAGTCCGGTGATGAACTTGCCATGTCCGTCGGTCACGGTAAAGACTAAATCCACCTCGTTGGAGAAGGCCCGGATTGTTGGTGCTGCCGCATCGGAAGCAGTCGGCGTGACAGCGGCCTGTGCTGGAGCCACGGATGGAATCGCCTGCTGCTGGGATTGGGCTGCGGTGATTGTCGCTTGCGCAGGTGCATGCGGAACTGTGACGGCAAGAGCCATCGCGACGCACACCGATAGCAAATGCCTGTTGTGCGCCGAAATAACGCAGCCGACTCCGTTTGATTTGGTCACTGTATTCACACGGATGATTCTATCCAACTCAAGGCTGCTGCGTCTTGAGTTGCGCCAGAAAAGCCAGCAACTCAGACGGTAGCGGAGCATCGGCTGCCACGGTCTTGCCCGTCTTCGGATGAACGAATTCCAAATGCGCCGCGTGCAGGAAGTTCCGCTCCAAGCCAAGGCTCGCCTCTTCGGTTGGATGCGTCAGGACGCTCTTTGACAATGCAGAATGAATCACGCGCGGCGCGCCATAGAGCGTGTCGCCTACAACTGGGTGCCCCAGCGACTGCGCGTGCACGCGAATCTGGTGCGTACGTCCAGTCTCGATCTTCACCTCGACCAGCGTGAATGCCCCGTATGGCGTTGCCAACCGCTCGACCACCGAGAAGTGCGAAATGGCAGTGCGTCCGTCAGGCCGACGCGTGGTCATGCGTGTGCGGCGAACCAGATCGCGCGCGACAGGCAGGCTGACCGTGATGTTGTCTTTGGGCAGTGCACCGTGCAACAGCGCGATGTAGGTCTTGGCAACGCGCCGGTCACTGAACATTTCACCCAGCTTGCGATGGGTGACATCATCTTTGGCGACGACAATTGCGCCGCTGGTCTGTTTGTCCAACCGATGCACGATGCCGGGACGCAGCTCGCCGCCTACCTCCGAGAGCTGCGCCATGTGGTGCAGCAGAGCGTTGACCAAGGTGCCGCGATTGCGCGCGTCGCTGGTTGCGCCCGCGCCTGCGTGAACCATCATTCCCGCCGGTTTGTTGACCACGGCGAGAAATTTGTCCTCGTAGAGAATGTCGAGCGGAATATCTTCGGCGATAGCGTGCAGTGGCTCAGGGTGCGGCTCGCCATCGATTTTGATGGCCTCGCCGCCGCGCAGCTTGCATTTGGCCTTGGGAACTTGGGCATCGACGCGAACCTGTCCGGCCTCAATGAGCATCTGCACACGGGCGCGACTGATATCCGGCAGAGCCTGCGCAAGGTAGGCGTCCAGACGCATTCCGCTAGCAGCGGTGTCGGCGATAAAGCTGCGCACGCCGTCTTCGATCTCTGTGTCCTCGTTGAGATCAAGCGCTGGCACGACCGGTACCAACACAGGCTCCACTCCGCGCGTGGCCCTGTACTCGGCCATCACCGATTGCCGCCGATCTCCCTTGCGCAACATGTTCTTCGAGGGCATTGCCCAGATCCTTCCGACACCAGCGGAGTCCACACGCGAGCGCTACTCCACCGCGAAGGTACGATAGAAAACCGACCCGCTGGGCCGTGGGGTGAAGTGCTGGTGAACCCGTCCTAAGACGGC
>CAZPZL010000405.1:0-2890 GCA_964590925.1 uncultured Granulicella sp. | reverse complement strand
GGTATCCCTTCAAGATCTTGTGGCCGGATAGTCCCTCGTGTTGCCAGCGGGTGCGTGTTGGACATGCAGACCACCACTGGTTCCTCATACAGCGCGTGCGACAGCAGATCCGGGTGCCTGACGGGCAGGTAGCCGAAGCCCGCGTGCACGGTCCCCTCGACGACCCGTTGCACCGTGGTGGCGGTCAGCCCGGGCAGATGCTCGATATGAATACCATCGAGATCGTCGAAGCTGATCCGGTGTACCACCGCCAGCAGCCGTGGCGGGAGATACGTGGAGTGGCCGACGCGCAAGCGGCCGGCGTCGAGGTCCAAAAGCGCGATCGCCTTGTCTTCAGCAAGGAGCACCATCTCCACTGCGCGTAATGCGTCGGAATAGAGTCGCTCACCGGTCTTGGTCAGAACCATGCCCTTCTCCGTGTTCATGAACAGCGGAGCGCCAATCAGTGCGCTTGCGGCATGAATTCTCTTCTGCACGGCGGATGCGGTCACAAGTTCCAGTTCCTCCGCAGCCAACTCCATCGTCCTTTTCTCAGCCAATGCCACCACCGCTACGAGCATGTCAATCGTCAATCTGGGCACACGCATCTCGACCTCCGCATCTTCACATGCGTAACCCTTGAGACGTTCGATCAGATTCCTGTGCGCCGGAGTCCACCGGGACAGCAAGGATGCTTTCGTTCGTGCTTCGGAACATCAGGGGGTTACGCCCCGAACCGAACGCTGCCAGAACAAAAAAAGGTGGGCGCAATGGCCGACCCTAGTCTGCTTATGAATGAAAAGTAAAAATTGCAAGAAAACTCAACGCCGATATGCGAATTTTTGCCAATGGTGATGCCAAAAGCGCAAGACATTAGATTGCAGATGGGTGCCAAGCTACATAGGTGAACTTGCGAACTCAGGGCGGTCATTGCGATGAAAACCATCGGGCGGCAAGATGGTGATGTGCGATCAGAACTGTCGCAGCACTTTTCGAAGACTGAATTACCGCAAAGCTGCGCTGCCCTCATTCTGATCGTGACTCGACAATGAGCAGCCCAGGAAACACAATGGGGCTTCGCCAGGTTGGACATGTGAATCCCCGTGTTGTATGCGAGATCCAACTCAATGCTGCGCCCCTCTTTTCTTGACGGTTAGTGAAAGGCTTGTCTCGGCAAGAGACAAATCTTGACTCAGCAAAATTTAACCGGCACGTAATAATTGCACCCAGGGCCAGAGTGTACAAAGAAGCCATCGACCTGAGTTTCTTACTCGGTGTATGAGACGCAAGCATGCGCCCGCATGTGTCGGTTGCGTTGTGTGATTCCCGCACAGAAGCCTCCCAAAAACAAATCTGAGAAAACTTCAAGACAGCCGTTGAGAAACGCTGTGCTCAAAACTTATTAACCGTAAGGAAATTGTGGCTAGGACCACTTGGCCGCACCACACTCATTTGCGCACAACGGAAAGCGTGCGTTGCGTTGGAGCAACTGGGGAGTCGAGTTGTATCTCATGGGAGGCTTTGTGCAAGTTTTGTCGAAGATCGCTGGAATCCGGCTGGCAGTTGCGAGCTTGGCTATGCTGGGAGTTTTGATGGTGGTGGGCTGCGGCGGTACGACGACCACGTCGAACAACGCGACCGCAACGCCTACATTCAGCCCGGGGGGCGGAAACTACAGCACGACGCAGTCGGTGATCATTTCGAGCCCGACGCCGAACTCGGTGTTCTACTGCACAACCGATGGCACAACGCCTACTTCATCCTCGCCCCAATGCGCTCAACCGACGACAGTTTTCCAGACGGAGTTTCTTCAAGCGATTGCGGTTGCGCCCGGCAAGACCGCCAGCACGGTGGGATCGGCTGGGTACACGATCAGTTTGAACAACGCGCCGCCTCCGAGCTTCTCTCCGGCCGGCGGCACATACCTTTCTTCGCAGGTCCCCGTGACGGTTACCATCACCGACGCGGTCGCGGGCGCGAATATCTACTACACCCTCGATGGCACCGCGCCCGCTCTGCCCTCGGCTTCCAATACTTCGAAGCTCTATACCGCTCCGATCGCCGTATCGGCAACGGAGACGGTGAACGCGATTGCAACAGCCTCGAATTTCGGCAATAGCGGTGTTGCGAGCGCAACCTACACCATTGGGCCGGTTGCCGCTTCGCCTACCTTTTCGATCACAGGTGGCACATACTCCACTCCGCAGCAGGTGGGTCTCAGCGACGCAACAAGCGGTGCCACCATCTACTACACAACCGACGGAACCACGCCGACGACCAGCTCCGACGTTTACAAAGGCGTGCCGATTGCCGTCTCCACATCACTGACAATCAATGCGATGGCGGCGGCGAGCGGGTATACCAATAGCGAAGTGGCCTCGGCGAGCTATGTCATCAGCTTCGCACCCGCGCCGACGCCGACGTTTTCACTCACGAATACGTTGCTGAGCATCGACACGGTCGCCGGCACGACGATCTATTACACGACCGACGGAAAAACCACGCCCACCGTTACACCGACGGAAGTATATGGCGGTCCTATAACTGTCCTGCAGGGCGAGGTTGTCCAAGCGATCGCGGCCGGACCGGACTACCTCAACAGCGCGGTCGGCGACTATGTCGTCAACTTCCCGCCAGCCGCCTCGCCAACCTTTTCGCTGTCTCTCGTTACATCTCAATTGTCTATCAGCGATACTACGTCGGGAGCGGTCATCTATTACACGACCGATGGAAGCGTGCCAAACACTGGGTCGTTGGTGTACAGCACTCCGTTCACGGTCACCAACGCCGAGGTTGTCAAGGCGATCGCAGGTGCCCCTGGATTGGCCCCCAGCCCGATGGTGAGCGATACCGTCGAGTTCCAGACGCCCTCGCCGACGATTTCTCCCGCAAGCGGTCTCTCATCGACTGT
>CAZPZL010000404.1:0-2897 GCA_964590925.1 uncultured Granulicella sp. | reverse complement strand
AGCTTCTGCACAAACTGGACGGTGTTCTCGATATGCACGTTGTCGTCGCCGGTGCCCACCACCAGCAGCAGGTGCCCCTTCAGGTTTGCCACTGAGTTCACAACGGAAAAGTCCTTGTAGCCGGAAGCGAAGTCGGAGGGCTCGTTCATGTAGCGCTCGGTATAGATCGAGTCGTAGTCGCGCCAGTCAGTAACCGGAGCCACCGAGATTCCCGCGCGGAAGCGGTCGGAGTGGGTCATGGCATACAGGGTGAAAGTGCCGCCCCAGCTCCAACCCCACCATCCCAGGCGCTTCGAGTCCAGTTGCGGATACTGCCCGAGAGCCGCATCCACCACCGTCAACTGATCTTCAAGCTGCACGGGGCCGAAGTTGTGATACGCGGCCTGCTGAAAAGCGCGTCCACGGCCGGCCATGCCGCGGTTGTCCGTGTGCAGGACCGCAAAGCCGTGCTGCGCCAGCAACTCGTCAAACAGCAAACTGCTATTCCATGCGTTCGTCACCGTCTGCGAGCCGGGACCGCCGTATGGGTTCACGATCAGTGGCACCGAAGCGGCGCTTGTGCTCTCAGGCAGCAGCAACGTCGCGTAAAGAGTCGTCCCGTCGTGCGCCTTCACCTCAAGCTGCTCCGACGCGCGCAGATGGTAAGCTTCCAGCGCTCGCGTCTGCCAAAAGACGTTGCATTTGCCCGCAGCCTGGCAGAGGCGCAGAGTGGGCGGATCGAGACGCGCCGATTGACGGTCAACATATGCGCCGCCGGCAGGTGCGAAGTCGCCGGTATGAAACCCCGGACCGGCGCTCAACTGCTTGCGCTCGCCGTCAAAGTCGACCCGCCACAATTGCTGCTCCAGCGGATTGCCTTCGTTGGAGGCGAATTCCACATGCTTGCCTTCGAAATCGACGTTGTAAACCGCGCGCACTTCAAAATCGCCACTGGTCAGTTGCTTCTCCAGCTTCGCCGTAGCCGAGCTGGGATGGTCCTTGTCGAACGAGTAGAGATAGAGATGGTTGTGACCGTCAGTCCAGTTGGAGAGAACGATCATGCCGTTGTCGACCCAGACGTCGTAGTTGTCGTCAACGAATTTGTCGTCGGTCAGATCCAGGATCTGGTGGGACGGGCCCGTCTCCGTATCGGCAAGATAGAGCGCGCGATGCTTGTGATCGCGGGTGAGGGTCTCGATCCACAAGGTATGGTGGTCAGCCCAGCCAAAACGGGGAATGTAATCCTGATTGGCCTGGATGGGCAGCTTGACCCACGCCGTTTTCCCACCTGCCGCACTCACCACGCCTACGCGCACATCCGGATTGGGGTCGCCGGGTTGCGGATAGCGCTGGCCATCAACCAGCGCATGGGTTGGCAACCAATCTTCAATTGGGTATTGCGGCACCTCGGTCTCGTCCATCTGCAGATAAGCGATTGCCTTCGAGTCCGGAGACCAGAAATAATTGCTGCGTGTCTCCAGTTCCTCTTCGTAAACCCAGTCGACATTGCCGTTGAGAATGGCCGGTTTGGGAGACGGAGCCACGGCAATTGTCGGCGTGCCGACCTCGCGCAGGCGAAGGACGGCGAGGCTGTTGTCGCGAATGAAGGAGATGGATTTGCCGTCGGGCGAGAACTTGGGATCTTCGCCGGAACCGGTGCCTGTGAAGCCTATCTCGATGCCTGTGCCGTTGCGCAGATCGTAGATCCACAGACGGCCCGCTGAGTCGAACAGCAGATGCGTTGAGTCCGGCGCCCACACGTAGCTGGCCATTCCGTAGCGTTCGCGATGGTCGCGGTCGCGTTCCGATTCCTTGCCCACGATGAGAGCGGCCAGCTTGGCCCGGCTGACCAGCACATGCGGCTTGCCCGTTCCAGGATCGAAGTCAACCAGCTCGGCGCCATCGATATAGGTCAGGTGCTTTCCATCGGAGGACCAGGTGAGCCCACCGGGCGGGTTCCCAATGAGCGACCGGTGCGCAAAGATTGCTTCGACGGTGAGGGGCTTCTGCGGGGCCTGGGCGGCTACAGGAAGAGCCGCAAGCGGGGGAATAAATAAGGCTGAGAACAAGCGAACAGTTGCACGGGACAAGAGACGCTCCTCTGGAAGCGGAGCCCTGCATTGATCTTCAGATTGCGATGGAGAGCGACGGGCTTCCTCGAAAAAGTGTAAATCAGAGGCGCTGACCTATTGCGCGACCGATATGCAGAGTGTATGTTCCGGCTATGCAAGGAACAACGCCGGAAGAGCGGCGCGCACTCGGCCAGGCGCGGCGTAAGCAGGTAGGCCGGCAGCAGCACGCTGAGCTAAAGCCCAGGGCGAAAGGTCCATCCGCGCTTGCGCTGCTCGCTCGCTCCATGCGCGGTCGCGTTCCCGCGCTCATCGAGCTGAAGTACGAGCTGATGGTGCAGTCGCCGTTCGGGTACTTTCGCGGTGCTGCGCCGGTGATGGCCGCTGACCTGTCGGTTTTGCCCTCGACAGCAATCGTCTCGCAGCTCTGCGGCGACGCGCACGTGCGCAACCTGGGCGCCTATGCCGCGCCCGACGGCCGCCTGGTCTTCGACATCAACGATTTCGACGAGACCATTCGCGGACCCTTCGAATGGGATTTGAAGCGCATGGCAGCCTCGCTGGTGCTGGCCGGGCGCGGGTCGCTCCACAAGGACTCCGCATCGCGGCAGGCTGTGGTCCGTTGCATCGAGCGCTACTGCGCCCAGATGCGCGCCTTCGCCAGCATGCCGAGGCTCGAAGTGAACAGATCGCAGGTGCATCGCCTGGGTGCGGTCGAGCCTATACATGCGGCTCTGATGAAGGCGGAGCGGGGAACGCCGCGGCATACGCTGGAGTTACTGACCGAGCCAACCTCGCCGAAGAAAGGCGCGCCCCGCCGCTTCAAGGAAGTGAAGCCCACGCTTACGC
>CAZPZL010000403.1:0-2898 GCA_964590925.1 uncultured Granulicella sp. | reverse complement strand
ACCAGCGCGGCCAACACCAGTGATGCCGAGGCGCGCAGATCCGAGCACATGACGGCGGCGGACTACAGCTTGCTTGGACCGCGAACGGTGGCCGTGCGTCCCTGCACACTGATCTTTGCGCCCATGCGGTTCAGCTCCTGCACGTGCATGAAGCGGTTCTCGAAGATGTTCTCGGTAATCGTAGAGGTGCCTTCGGCCTGCGTGACCAGCGCCATGAACTGCGCCTGCATGTCAGTTGGAAAGCCCGGATGCTCTTCGGTGGAGATGTCTGTCGCTCGCAGCGAGCCGCCAGAGCGCACGCGAACACTGTCCTTGCCGACCTCGAGTTTGACGCCGCACTCGCTGAGCTTGGCCAGCAACGCGCCGAGATGCGCCGGGTTGCATCCCTCGACGTTGAGGTCACCGCCGGTGATGGCTCCGGCAATTAAAAACGTTCCCGCCTCGATGCGGTCGGGGTTGATGCGATGACGCGCGCCGTGCAGTTTGCTGACGCCCTGGACGTGAATGGTCGATGTGCCTGCGCCCTTGATCTTCGCGCCCATCGCGGTCAGCAGCGCGACCAGATCGGTGACTTCGGGCTCTCGCGCGCAGTTCTCGAAGACGGTCTCGCCGTCGGCCAGCACCGCGGCCATCAGCAGGTCTTCTGTGCCAGTGACGGTGATCTTGTCGAAGACGATGTGCGCGCCCTTCAGCCGCGAGCTGCCGTTGTTCGGCGTACGCGCTTCCAGATAGCCGTGGTCGTGCGTAACCGTTGCGCCCATCGCTTCGAGGCCCTTGATGTGGAGGTCTATGGGGCGACCGCCTATGGCACAACCACCTGGCATGGCCACGCGCGCTATACCTGTGCGCGCGATCAGCGGCCCGAGGACAAGCGAGCTGGCGCGCATGGTCTTGACGATCTCGTATTTAGCCACCGGATCGGAGAGGATGGCGCACTGGATGCTGGTGCGATGCTGCGCGCGTCCGTAGCCGAGATCAACCTCGGCACCCATCGCAGAGAGGAGCTTGCGTTCGGTCTCGATGTCGCGCACCTGCGGGATGTTTTCGAGGGTGACTTCATCCTCGGTAAGGATGGCCGCAGCCATGCACGGAAGCGCCGAGTTCTTTGCGCCAGAGACTTTGATGGTACCAAGGAGGGGATTTCCTCCGCGAACGACAAACTTGTCCATAGATATAGTTTACGAGGATTGGCGGAGGAAATGGTAATGGAGCAGATACGGGATGCACTACTCCGCCTGCTCGGCTCGCCTGCGCTCGGGCGACAGGAGGCGCAGAGTGATGAGCATCGCAGGAATAAGAAAGGCAAAAGAGCCGAGAACCCACATGAGGACTGCGCCGAGAACTTGGTCGTCAACCACCGAAATTCCGAACGGATTGGGGTGCTCGACGTAGTAGCTGTAAACGGGGCGGTCACAGAAGGCAAGAAACGCCGAGAGTAGCGTCATCACCACATCGGATAATGCCAGATAGATGATCGCTCCCCAGTCGTGGGGGCGTGGAGAGGCGGGCCAAGGGCGCTGGATCGTCCACCAGAAGAGGAGCGCGGTCGAGAGAAAACAGAGGTGCTCGATGCCGTGGACCGTCTCGTTGGCGAGTGCGAGATTGTAGGCCGCTGGCACGTGCCACGAGAGGTAGGCAAGGTTCATCGCCAGCCACGCAATGGCGGGCGAGACCAGCCACTCGGCGAGGCGGCGAAGCGCGTTGACTCGTAAGAGGGGACCGACGATCCAACGGATGAGCGGGGCGGGTAGACCGCGAAGCAACGGTACGACCGGCTGTCCGTAGAGAAGAAGCATCGGAATCGCCGACATCAGCAGCAGATGCTCGACCATGTGCGCGGTGAGGAGTGCGTCGGCGAATCCGTCCAGCGGCGATGCTGTCGCAAGCCAGAATATTGCGAGGCCGGTGTGGAATGAAGCAAGACGCGCTGGAGTGAACTGCGCGAAGCGGGTGCAGCGAAGAGCCAGCCAACCGCGCAGGTAGACAACCGCTAGTAGGACAACTGCAAGCGTCAGCACCCAGGGTAGATGCCAATCGGCAATGATCTCGTGCACGACGTCGGACATGGGCTAGGCCTATTCTTAGAATAATGCTTTAAGTATGAGCATTCAGCAGTATATAGGCTGACCGCCCCATCCATCACGGTCTCCTCGCAGTGAGGTGGAATGTACACTCTTCGACCCTTTGCGTTGTCAATAACTCACCACCTGCGAGCTATACAAGCACGGGGTGCAGCCCTAGAACTCTCACAAGGAGGAACCGAAGGGCTTAAAGCGCACCCTACTTAGCCATTGCCTCGGCGCGAATCGACACCCGATCTGCCGAAACCGTCCGTAATTTCACACAAGTCCTTTAGAAAGTTTCTATTGCATCAGGCATAACGCTCAATTAATAGATTCTCCAAAACTTCCGTCCAGAGATCCTCCCGCGGGGGGAGCGTATAGAAAAAACGTATGCACTCCCGACATTCGTGCGATTGTCCTGAATAACGATCAATAACCGATTCATGCTATTGCTCTTGATCTGATATATATACGTGTACCGCAAACAACAGAAGCATCCAACGTGGGAAAATATATTTATGACCGTAAAAAAGATTCTCGTTACCGGAGCCGCAGGATTTCTCGGTTCCCATCTGACGGATACGCTGTTAGCAAAGGGCCACACCATTCTCGGCGTCGACAACCTCTCCACCGGCAATCTGGAGAATCTGGCTCACGTCGCGGATGAGTCGCGCTTCTCCTTCCTGAATCACGACATCACTCTTCCGTTTGATCCCGGTCCGGTCGATTACGTCTTCAACTTCGCCTCGCCCGCCAGCCCCGTCGATTACGACCGCCTCGGTCCGGAGACGCTTCTGGTCGGCTCCGCCGGACCCGTCAACGTCCTCAACATCGC
>CAZPZL010000402.1:0-2899 GCA_964590925.1 uncultured Granulicella sp. | reverse complement strand
CTAGGCTGTATCGACAATTGCGAGTAGCAGGATGGCAGAGCAGGCGATGGCTACAAAGGCTTGGAAGCAGGCTCGATTCTTGTCGTAGCGGGTGGCGAATCGGCGGAACTGTTTGAGGCGGGAGAAGCATCGTTCGATGCGGTTGCGTTTCTTGTAGAGCTCTTTGTCGTACTCGCGTTGCTGCTTGCGGTTGGATTTAGGCGGGATCACTGCCTTGGCTCCGCTGGTCTCGATATGTTTTACGATGGCATCGGAGTCGTAGCCCTTGTCGGCCAGCACCGCCTCGACCCTGCATTCCCCCAGTAGCGCGATAGCCTGGGTACAATCGTTGACCTGGCCGCCGGTCAATAGGAATCGCAAAGGCTCCCCCAGTTGGTTGCAGAGCAGATGAACTTTGGTTGTCAGACCTCCTCGGGAACGCCCCATAGCCTTGTCGGAGCCCCTTTTTTGCGGCCCGTGGCCGCTTGTTGATGAGCCCGCACAATGGTTGAATCCAACATCAGGTACCGGTTCTTGCGATCCCGCACTAACTCCTCGAAAATCCGCTCCCATACACCGCTGTGAGCCCATCGAACGAAACGCTTATGAACGCTTTTGTACTTGCCATAGCGCTCGGGAAGATCGTGCCACCGTGCCCCGGAACGCAGAATCCACAGCACAGCGTTCACAAATAAACGATTATCGACAGCGGTCCGGCCAACAGGCTCTTTGCGTCCAGGAAGAAAATCCTTGATCCTGTCCCACTGCAAATCACTCAACTCATAGCGGCTCGGCATACCACCACTTCATCAGCTCACTCCATCCGCTGAAAAGCGTATATGTCGATACAGCCTAGGGCAACGTGCGAGTCGCAAAAGAAACCCCGCTTACTTTGTTGCAGCAGGCGGAGCCAGCTTATCGAGATCGAGGTTCAGTTGCAGGACGTTTACGCGCGGCTCGCCGAGCAGGCCAAACTGCCGCTGCGTGACATGCGACGCAATCAGGTTGTTGACTGCGTCAACATTCAGATGCCGCGCCTCTGCCACGCGAGAGACCTGATAGTAGGCCGCAGCAGGCGAGATGTCTGGGTCGAGTCCCGAGGCCGAAGCTGTCGCCAGATCGATTGGGACAGCAGGGTTCGTCCCCTTCGGATTGAGCGTAGTGACGGTGGCCGCGACGCGTGTGACTAGAGCCGCGTTGGTTGGCGCGTAGTTCGAGCCGCCGGAGTTCGATGCGTCGTAGCCATTGCCCGCAGCCGATGGACGCGACCAGAAGTATGTCGGCCCGCTGAAGCTCTGGCCGATCAACTGCGAGCCAATCAGCGTGCCGTCCTTCTGGATCAGCGAGCCTTCGGCCTGCTTCGCAAAGAAGAGATGCGCCAAGCCCGTTACTGTCAGCGGATAGACGACACCCAGCAGAACTGCGGTGACAACCGTGTAGAGTAAAGCCGTAACAATATGCTTCTTCATAATTCGAACCTCGTATCTCGCACCTGAAGTTAGACCAGATGAATCGACGCGATCAGCATGTCGATCAGTTTAATTCCGATAAACGGCGCAACAATTCCGCCCAGTCCGTAGATCAGCATGTTGCGTTGCAGCAGAGCCGCAGCCGACATGGCGCGATAGCTGACACCGCGCAGAGCCAGTGGAATCAGGGCAACAATAATTAGCGCGTTGAAGATCACGGCCGAAAGAATCGCCGACTCGGGTGAGCGCAGATGCATGATATTGATGATGGCAAGCTGCGGAAAGACCACCATGAACATCGCCGGAATAATTGCGAAATACTTAGCAACATCGTTGGCGATGGAGAAGGTGGTCAGCGCGCCGCGCGTCATCAACAACTGCTTGCCGATTCCGACGATCTCGATCAGTTTGGTCGGATTGGAGTCGAGATCAACCATGTTTCCCGCCTCTTTCGCGGCCTGCGTGCCGGAGTTCATCGCCACGCCTACATCGGCCTGAGCCAGTGCTGGTGCGTCGTTTGTGCCATCGCCGGTCATGGCGACCAGCTTGCCCTGTGCCTGCTCGCGCTTGATTAGATCCATCTTGTCCTTGGGCTTGGCCTCCGCGAGGAAGTCATCGACGCCCGCCTCGCGCGCGATGGCCGCTGCTGTCAGAGGATTGTCGCCGGTTATCATGATGGTCTTGATTCCCATCGCGCGCAGTTGCTCGAAGCGTTCCTTCATGCCGCCCTTGACGATGTCCTTCAGATGAATCACTCCGAGCGCACGACCGTTCTCTGCGACGACCAGTGGTGTTCCACCCTGACGAGCTACTCCGTCCACGATGCTGCGTACCTCATCGGGAAGAATTGAGCCATTTTCTTTAAGGTAGTTTGCAATCGCGTCGGCTGCGCCCTTGCGAATACTGCGGCCCTCCATGTCGATGCCGCTCATGCGAGTCAGTGCGCTGAATGGAATGTACTCGACGTTGAGGCTGGCCAGCTCACGTCCGCGCAGGCCGTACTGCTCCTTTGCCAGCACAACGATGGAGCGGCCCTCGGGCGTCTCGTCGGGCAGTGACGATAGCTGCGCAGCGTCGGCTAGCTCCTCTGCCGTAACGCCCGCTGCGGTGAGGAACTCCGAGGCCTGACGATTGCCCAGCGTAATCGTTCCCGTCTTGTCGAGCAGCAGCGTGTTGACATCTCCTGCGGCCTCGACCGCGCGGCCGGAGACGGCGAGCACGTTGTGCTGCACCAAGCGATCCATGCCTGCGATTCCAATCGCAGAGAGCAGCCCGCCGATGGTCGTCGGAATCAGGCAGACCAGCAGCGAGATCAGCACGAAGACCGTCTGCGGCGCGCCCGAGTAGATGGCATACGGTTGCAGCGTAACGACGGCCAGCAGAAAGATGATCGTCAGCCCTGCGAGCAGAATATTCAGTGCAATCTCGTTGGGCGTCTTCTGTCGCTCGGC
>CAZPZL010000401.1:0-2901 GCA_964590925.1 uncultured Granulicella sp. | reverse complement strand
TCAGCTGCTGGAGAGCCTATTTGCGTATCGAACTACCCCGTGTAGAAAGCTGAATAATCTTGCCCGGAGCGTGATCGTACTCGATGAAGCTCAGACAATCCCGGTTGAATTACTCAAGCCTGCGCTCGCTGCGTTACGCGAGCTTGTACTGAACTACGGCTGTTCCATCGTCCTCTGTACGGCGACGCAGCCGGCCCTCGAGCGCCGCACGGACTTTGAGCTTGGAATTGAGGGGGTTCGCCACATCATTCCGGACGCAGTGCCACTTTTTCATGCTTTGAAACGAGTGGAGGTGCGCACTCTCGGCAAGTTGCCGGACGGCGAGCTAGCGTTGCTGCTTGCGAAGGAGAGGGCTGCACTCTGCATTGTGAACACGCGCGGACATGCCTCTCGCCTCTATGACCAAGTGGCTAAGCTCTCAGAGTCTGGCGATTGTTTTCATCTGAGTACATGGATGTGCGGAGCGCACCGTCGAACCGTGCTGAAGATGATTCGCGAACGCCTGGCCGCGAAACAGCCATGCCGGGTGGTCAGTACGCAATTGGTGGAGGCGGGCGTCGATCTAGACTTTCCGGCGGTTTACCGGGCTGAAGCCGGCTTTGATTCGATAGCTCAGGCTGCCGGCCGCTGCAACAGGGAGGGATTGCTGGCGCTCGGAGTGACGTACGTGTTCGAAGCCGATGAGAAGCCGCCTGCGGGCTTGCTTCGCGCGGCGGCGGAGGCTGGAAAGGAACTCCTCTCTAAGTACCGCGATCCCCTTGCGCCAGAGGCGATTGAAGCATACTTCCGGCTCCTCTACTGGATACGGAAGGATAGCTGGGATAAATATAAGGTCATGGACAAGATGAAGTTTCAAAGCGGTCGCGCTCTCCTGCAATTCCGTGAGGTAGCCAACGCTTTTCGCATGATTCGGGACGACCAATTGCCGATTCTTGTCGCGTACGACACAACGGCCACTGATTTGCGGGACAGGCTGATGGCCGGCAACATACCATTCATACCGCAACGCGAACTACAACCTTACTTGGTCTCTGTCAGAAAACAAGCCATGCGACAGATGGAGGATCGTGGGTTCGTCATGGAGCACGAGTCGGGCGTGTGGATTCTGCTCAACCGTTCGTTATACAGCAGCCACAAAGGTCTTGACCCAGCATCGTGCAGGTTGGACGAGTCGCTCTGGAGCGTATAGGAGGCGCAAGTGGCATACGGTATCAAGCTGCACTGCTGGGGCGAGTGGGCGTGCTTCACTCGCCCGGAGATGAAGGTCGAGCGTGTCAGCTTTGATGTGATGACACCCTCGGCGGCGCGAGGCGTCTTGGAGGCGATCTACTGGAAGCCGGAGATCCATTGGCACATCGACCGCATCACGGTGCTTAATCCGATCAAGTTTACATCGGTTCGCCGCAATGAGGTGAAAGATAAGATCAGCGCGGGCACGGTGGCAAAGGTCATGAAAGACGGGGCAGGCGATCTGGCTTTCTATGCGGACGAAGGCGACAACCGGCAGCAGCGTGCCACTCTGATGCTGCGCGAAGTGGGCTACATCATCGAGGCTCACGTCGAAATCATTAGCGGTCCGGACAACATCGCCAAGCATCTGGATCAGTTCAACCGACGCGCCCGCAAAGGCAGTTGCTACACTCGGCCCTATCTCGGGTGCCGCGAGTTCGCAGCTGACTTCGCGTTGCTCGAAGCGGAGAGCGCCATGCCCGCGGTCCACGCCAGCCTTGCCGGTGAGCGCGACCTCGGCTACATGCTGCACGACATCGATTTTGCCGGCGAAATGCAGGCGCGCTTCTTCCGCGCGGTTATGCACGATGGTGTGATCGAGGTTCCGAAGTTTTCCGAGGCGCTCGCATGATTTTGCAACGGCTCGCCGAGCACTACGATCGCATCGCCGCATCGGGCAATGAGGATACACAGCTCGCACCACCTGGCTTTTCACGCCAGAAGATCAGCTTCTGCGTGGTGCTGGAGCCGGATGGAGGATTGAATTCTTTTCAGTCCTTGCAGGAGAAGATTGGCAATAAGCTGGTCGCTCGATCGATGAATGTGCCGGGCCAGAGCAAACCTCCAGGACAGGGACTCAATCCTTGCTTTCTCTGGGACAACGCCGCATATCTGCTGGGCTGTGTCCCGAATCCTGATCCAGACCCCGAAAAAGCGGCTAAAGCAGCGGCGAGAGCAGTGCTCGCCTTTGAGGCATTCCGCTGCAAGCATATCGAGATCGAAAATCAGATCAATCATCCAGCCTTCAGCGCGGTCTGCTCGTTTCTCCGGAATTGGTCGCCGGAGCAGGCGCTTGATCATACGGCGTTGCTCTCGGAGATCGCTACAAACTTCGGCATCTTCCGAATTGCGGGGGAGATGCAGTATGTCCACGATCTGATCCCTGTCCCAGCGGAATCCGAGGAGCAATCGGCGGCTTCGGAAGCTGGTGCGACGCGCGCCATGTGCCTTGTTTCTGGAGCCGACGACGAGATAGCCCGCCTGCATGAACCCAAGATCAAGGGTGTTGCCGGAGCGCAATCCTCCGGTGCGCTATTGGTTTCGTTCAATGCTTCCGCTTTTGAATCATATGGCAAGTTACAAAGCTACAACGCTCCCGTCGGCGCCGCGACTGCGTTCAAGTACGCCAATGCGCTGAATTATCTGCTCAATAAGCGAGACCGGCGTGTATCGTTCGGAGACAGCACGGTCGTCTTTTGGGCCGACCATTCAAACAACGTACTGGAAGATGCAATCAGTGCGTTGTTCGCCGAGCCGTTGCCGAACGAAGACCCGATTATTGAAGAAGACCAAGAGCGACTGCGGGAAGCTGCGCTATTGCTTAAACAACTGCGTGATGGGACCGGAGCGACGGAAACTACACCCGACGGCGAGTCAACCAAATTCTTTTTG
>CAZPZL010000400.1:0-2903 GCA_964590925.1 uncultured Granulicella sp. | reverse complement strand
TGCGCCCGCTCAGGTCGACGGCGGCGACGGCCAGCGTCTCGTCCATCGTCATGACGAAGTAGCCCGCGCGCAGGATACCCTTCTTATCGCCCAGCGCAATGGCGAAGGCCTCGCCCAGCGCGATGCCTATGTCCTCGACCGTGTGGTGCTGATCGACGTCGAGATCGCCGGTGCATTTGAGCGTGAGGTCGAAGCCGCCGTGGCGGGTGAAGAGCTCCAGCATGTGGTCGAAGAAGCGGATGCCGGTCGAGACGGTGTACGCACCCTGACCATCGATGGTCAGCGTCAGGGCAATCTGCGTCTCGGTCGTACTGCGCTCGATCGTGCCTACTCTCACTTCATTGCTCATCGCGTCCATCCAATCTCCAACAAAGATTCCTTCAGTGCCGCGAGTCCGCGCGTTACATGCTCTTCCACGCCAATCGTAATGCGGACGAAGCCATCGCAGCCGGGGTCACTCGATCTGTCGCGCAGTAGAACGCCGCGCGCGCGCATGGCATGGACTAGCTCCACATGCTTTGCGCCGATCTTCATCAGGATAAAGTTGGCGTGGCTGGGGAAGAACTCGACGCCGAGGGCGCGCAGGCCCTCCATCGTGCGCGCGCGACCAGTGTGGACCTGTTCGCAATACCAGGCGAGGTAGGCCTCGTCGGCGAGGGCTACGGGGAGGCAGTTGAGCGCGATGCCGTTGACGTTGTACGGTGAGCTGACCTTGCGCACTAGCGCCATCAGCTCGGCAGAGCCCGCAAGCAGGCCGATGCGTAGATTCGCCAAGCCGTAGGCCTTCGAGAAGGTGCGCGCAACCAGCAGATTCGGAGTCTGGCCGATGTCCGCGAAGAGCGTCTCACCGAAGAAGTGGTAGTACGCCTCGTCGACCAAGACCACAGCCTGCGGAGCCGCAGCGCAGATCGATAGCAGTTGTTCGCGGCTGACCACTGCGCCCGTCGGATTATTGGGCGAAGCGACGATGATGAGCTTAGTGCGCGGCGTGATTGCGGCAAGAAATCGCTCGTAAGGAAACTCCAGCGAATCATCGGCCTGTACGCGGACGAGGTGCGCGGTCATCATACGCGAGCTGACCTCGTACATGAAGAAGGTTGGCGTGCAGATGATGGCCTCGTCGTCTTCTTCGAGAAAGGCCGTGCAGATGAGGTGAATTGCCTCATCGACTCCGTTGGTCAGTAGCACCTGATTGGGCTGAAGATCGAAGTGCGCGGCTGCAATTCGCTCGACGCCCTCGCGCTCGGGATAGATCGTCAGCCCTTCGGCTGTTGTCTGGCGCAGCCGCTCGATCACCTTCGGCGACGCGGCAAAAGTATTCTCGTTGAAGTCCAACCGCAGCGCATCGCGCGCAGCCAGCGGCGGATGATACTCCGGCATCTCCAGCACCGCTCTACGTGCACGTGGCAACGAGGCCACTCCACTCTTCACGCTTGCGACCTCCGCCAAACTCGCCAACCTAGCCATCGTCACCGCCTCGCTAACTTCTACCGCATCTTCACGCGCACGCTCTCGGCGTGACCCATCAATCCCTCGGCCTCGGCCAATGCAATCGCATGAGGCCCCAGTACACACAGCCCCTTGCGTGTGTACTGCTGGACTGTAATCACTTTGAGGAAGTCCAACACGCTGAGGCCGCCGCGCACGCGTCCCGCGCGTCCCGTCGGTAAGACATGGTTCGGCCCGGAGATATAATCCCCCATCGACTGTGGAGAATAATCACCCACAAAGACCGAACCGGCATTGCGCACCCACTTCAGATCAGCCGCCGCATCCACCGTCAGATGTTCCGGCGCCAGCCGATTCGTCAGCTCCCGCGCCTCTGTAACACTCTCCGTTACAAATACAAATCCCTGGGCCACCAACGACTGCTTCGCAATTGCATTGTTCCTCGCCTGCTCCTTCACTGCACCCATCACAGCCTCAGCCAGCGCAGCATTACTTGTAATCAGCACGGCTAGCGCCTCAGGATCGTGCTCGGCCTGTGCGACCATATCGGCGGCGATGCCCGCTGCATCACCGGTCTCGCTGGTGACGACGATCTCGGTCGGGCCTGCGGGCATGTCGATGCCGCACTCCTGCGACACCATCACCTTCGCCGCCGTCACGTAAAGATTTCCCGGCCCAACGATCTTGTTCACCCGTGCAATTGTTGTAGTTCCGTAAGCCATTGCGGCAATCGCCTGCGCGCCGCCGACGCGATAAAACTCGGAGATGCCAGCCAGCCACGCTGCGGCGAGAGTTTCCTTCGCGGGCTTCGGCGAGCAGACGACGATGCGTTCCACGCCCGCTATCTGCGCGGGTGTTGCCGTCATCAGCAGCGTAGATGGCAGCGGGTAACGTCCACCCGGCACATAGCAGCCGACACTCTCCAGCGCCCTCACAATCTGCCCCGCGTTCACTCCATCGGCAGGCGAGATCGTCCATTCCTTCGGTTTCTGCGCCTCGGCAAACGCGCGAATATTGGCCTGAGCCACGCGCATCGCTTGCTGCAACTCCGGCGACGTCACTCTCCACGCGGCCTGCATCTCTTCGCGCGAGACGAGCAGCGATGCCTCTTGCTGTAGTCCATCAAACTTCGCCGAGAACTCGCGCAGCGCCGTATCGCTACGTCCACGCACATCGTCAAGAATCCGACGCACGACTGGCTCAACCTTCATAGTCGAGACCGCGCCGCGCTGCTCGATCCTCTCGATCAGCGCGGCTGCAGCCTTCTTCGTTCGTCCAAACGTCCGTACCAACTTCATTTGCGACCTCAGCTATTACAGAACAACCTTGCTCAGCGGATACTCGACGATTCCGGTGGCTCCTGCGTCCTTCAGCTTGGGAATCACCTCACGCACCACGGTCTCGTCGAGGATCGTGTTCAGCGCGACCCACTCGGCGTCGCTCAGGTGCGAGAT
>CAZPZL010000399.1:0-2912 GCA_964590925.1 uncultured Granulicella sp. | reverse complement strand
GCCCCAAGATCGACATCAAGCTCGTCGACGTCCTCGGTCGCATGTGGCAGCTCTCCACCGTCCAGTTCGACTTCAACCTTCCCGCGCGCTTCGAGCTGGAGTACAAGGGCGAGGACGGTGAGATGCATCAGCCGGTCATGGTCCACCGCGCACTCTTCGGCTCGGTCGAACGCTTCTTGGCGTGCTCATCGAGCACTATGCCGGAGCCTTCCCCTTCTGGCTCGCACCGGTACAGGTCGGCTTGGTGCCCATCAGCAGCGAGAAGCACCTGGCCTACGCCGAGAGCGTGAAGACTGCGCTCGAGGCCGTCGGTGTGCGTGTAGAACTCGACGCGCGCAACGAGAAGATGAACGCCAAGATCCGCGACTTCGGCCTGCAAAAGGTTCCGTTCATCCTGATTCTCGGCGACAAGGAATCGACGACCAACAGCGTCAGTGTCCGCACCCGTGGCAAAGGCGACCAAGGCAGCGTCCCCCTCGCCGACTTCATCACTCGCGCCAAGGAACTAGTAGCCAATAAAAACACCGAGCTTTAGAGCGTTTTTCAAAATTGCTGTAGACCAATTTGTTTGTCATTCTGTAGCGAAGCGAAGGAATCTGTTTTTTTTCGCTCCACGACGGTCTACACCATTGCTGAAAATGCTCTGACTATTCCCCGCGAATTTCCGCTAGTCGTGCAAGAACCCGCTTGATCGCAGCGAGGAAGGTCTCCTCATTGAGACCCTCCTCGCGCAGCCACTCATCAAAACTACTGCCAATATTTTTCTTCTTCATAGTGTCTCTGGTGTAGTCGCGGCGACTCTTTTCATGCGCGCGATGTAATACACAACTGTCGCAAGGACGACAAAGTCAACGCAAAAAATCATTGGGATGAACAATGCAGTCAGGGATTTTCCGTACCCCTTTGCATCGTCGATCATGGAGTACTGGATGAAGGCGAAGAGGCAGGAAATCTCTGCCTTGATCCAATCACTCATAGCGAAGAGGAAGGGCAGGGCTGCTTCTCTCTGCTCTGGCCGAACCGGCATACTGATCGAGTTCTTCGGAATGAATCGGATCAGAGAGGGAACGATGTACAAGAATGCGGCGAATGCCACCAGAATCCAGAGGAACGATTTATCGCTCCAGCCATTGGCGATGTTGGCAGAATCGAAGTGGGTTGGGATTTGCTGTGGCAGAGAGGAGTAGTTGAGAACGACTATGATGGTCGTGAATGCTAAGGCTGAGGCTGCAAGGATTTCGCGGAACGCTTTCATGGGTTATCGCCCTCGCCGAAAATTGTAGCATCAGCGGTAGTGGGAGCAGAATACGAGATGGTCGAAGCCGGGGAAAACGCGTAAGGCAACTGCGAGAACAGCGACCGATCCGCTCGCATCTTACTCATTCACGTTTAGCTTATCAGCCCGTGGTAGAGCAGCTGAATTTCAGGCGAGCCGATATTGTGGTTTGACGCAACGGCAGGTGCCGAAAAGGGTGAAAATCTGGACCAAGAGAGTTTCTACTTCGGCATTCGGTCGATGGTTGCTGGTGAGCCACTCGAAAAGTCGTAAAACAAGCCTTGCAGCTCGGTTTTTCAGCTCTCGCGGCGTGCCCGCGCCCAACGTCTTGCGCAGGATAAGACTGATATTAAATGCGCCGACGTGGATCAGCAATTGCTTCAAAATATTCTCTCGTCCGCGCAAGGTTGAGCGTCGCATTCCGCCTGTCTCGTAGCAGTGAGCAAAGCTGCGCTCGACGAACTCTCCGCGCCTGCGCAGTAATTGTTTTCCGTAGTCTCCAGTGACTCTCCCCTGATGGGCCTCGACGGCCTGCTGCTCGCTCTGCTTTCCGTCCCAGTTGCGCTTGCCTGCCTGTTTTCGTTCTGGGATATAACTTGTAACTTCATTTTTTCCGACCCACTCGACGACCGCGCCGCTGGGATACCCCTTGTCGGCAACCAACTCTTCAATTCCATTTACGTTGACCTTCGGTTCTTCATCTGGATGTAACTCGACTTCGCGCTCAACTAGCTCCGCGACCGCGATTCCCGCATCGATCAGCGTCTCGCGCACGGTGGTTGTGTCGCCCAGATCGGCCGCCCGCAAAGTGATCGCAACCACCGCGCCCGAGTCCATATCCACCGCATGCTCCGCCTTATGAGCAAGAGGTGTGCTGCCGTCTTTCATCTTTGCCACCCGCGCATCTTCGTCGATGGGACTCTTCCACTCTTTGTTCGAGGTACGCTTCTTGCGCTTGCGATCCAGCCGCGTTAGATCTTCTCTCGTTGGTGTTCGAATGCCCGAAGCCTGCGCCAATCCAGTGAGAAACTCGTTGTAACTGGCGCCAGTATCGCGCCGAATGATCGAGCGCATGGCAGCATTGGCCTCCAGCGTAGTGGCGTCGATGCCGATTCGCTTGCCCACTAACAATCCGCAATCAGCCAGCAAGCCCAGCACCCAGGCAAAGACTTGCGGATGCGTTTCCAGATCGATCAGCCTGCGAGTGCGCGACAAGGTCGAGGGATCGGGCGTCCTCTCGGTCAAGGCGATGCCCAGAAATCGCCGCAGCGCGAGCGAGTCGGCGAGCCGCCATGCAATGCCGCGCTCTGCCTCGATGCCTTCAAAATACCCAATCAACAGCGAACGAAAGTAGATGCCGGGGCGAAGCGATGGACGTCCGAACTTCTTGGCGTAGAACTTTGCGCACAGCCCTTCAACGAAGGGATCAAAGCGCTCCGTGTCGAATACCTCATTCAGCTTTTGATAAAACGGATGCCCCGGAGCCGAAGCCAATTCCGTGTGCGCAATCCATCGTGTGCGCAATCCATAAAGACTCCTGCGTTTGCTGATCTTCCCGCTTGCCCATCGCCATACTCGCTAGACGTTTGAAACTCTTACTTGTATCGCATCAATCACCGACTTTCACCACGGGCTG
>CAZPZL010000398.1:0-2918 GCA_964590925.1 uncultured Granulicella sp. | reverse complement strand
ACCAGCTTCTCGCGTTCAGATCGAATGGACAACCTCCTGAAACTTCACAGCTAGAAATAGCGAAGATGGGGCACCCGGTTCCCGGCTCCTCAGTCCACAATATGAAACGTTGCAGGGCCGAAGAGATTCAGGAGGTCGCGTCCATCGGAAAGAGTGGTCTTGACGGGCTTGCCATCCAACTGCACCGAGGTATTCGCTGCTGGCGAGTGAGGCAACGACACGGCTGCCTCGACCTGGGCCGGAAGCGTGATGTCGTAGGTACATCCGCTCTCGGTCTGATGCGCGGCAACTTTAATCACTCCGGTTGGCGTTGGTACGGAGCCCTCGATCCATTGCAGATCCAGCAGGTCGGGTCGGATGGTTACATGGCGGAATCCAGCCGCCGTGGGCTGAACTCCGAGGACCTCTTCGCTGAGCCAGGACGTCGGCCCTGCCGACCAGCCATGCGCGAGGGAGAGGTAGTAGCCGGTCTGGTCGTCGCCCTCGAGCGAGGCATGAAAATCCTTCTTCGGCCAGCTTGGATCGTAGGACTCCCAGAGGCTGGTCGCGCCCTCCTTCATCATTCCGCCCCAGTAAGAGCGAATCCATTGCAAGGCATCCTCGCGTCGATTCATCTGCGCCATGGCGCGCAGAACAAAGTCGCCGTAGTACGGCGTGATCGGCGGATACATCATGCCCTCGGGCGCAGGATGACCAACCTGCGAGAGGACGTTGCGCCAGATCGAATCGTACTGCTCGGGTGTGGCGGCTCCGCTTAGCACCGCAGTGGCATTGGTCTGCCAACGCGGCCCGAAGGTGTCGGTGGCAGAGTTCAACAGAAGCTTGCGGCTGCTCGCTTCGATGGCGTCCGCCTTTGTCTGATACTTGCGCGCGTTCGTCTGATCGCCTTCTTCAGTCAGCAGGTAGACCGCCTCGCGATAGCCTTGCAGAGCCTGTAGCGTTGTGGCGCGCCGGGTCTCGGAGGAGTCGCCGCTCAGGCCTGCAGACCAGTCGACGAAGAGCCACTTGCGTCCCTTATTGGCAAAGAGGTTGTGGTCGTCAAACTCACTGTCGATGACCTGGAGCAGTTGCAACATGCGGTCGTGCGTGCGGCGCAGGAAGTCGCGGTCGCCGGTGTGACGATAGAGGTTGGCGGCTCCGGTAAACCAAAAGGTCGAATAGCCAGGGATGCCGTCGACGTGTCCCATGGGTGCATCGGCTGGGCCGAGCAGACGGTCGAGGGTATCTTCGATCAACATCGAATCGCCAAAGACGTCCTCGATGACGCGTCCGCTGACGTCCAGATCGCCCATCCAGCGGCCACGATCACGCTTGGGTGCATCCCAGATGTCGTCCTGCATACACAGGTGAGCCGTGTAGGCGCCCGTCTCCCAGATGCGATTCAGCAGCGGGTCCGAGCTTTGGAAGCTGCCCTGATACTGCACCGGATAGTAGATGTGATCGACGTGAATGCTGCGAATGCGAACGTCGTTGCCTCCGCTGAGGATGCGAATCCTGGCGTAGCGGAAGGCGGACTTCGGAGTGTGGCCGCTACCTTCCGGCGGAATCTGCAACTGAATGACGCCGAGCAGAGGACTCTTCATCGTCTCAGGCTCGGACTCGCCCGTCTGCACGGAGACGACGATTGGCGCAGCAGAGTCGGACTCCACCACGACGCGCCCGGTAAGCTCGCGGCCAAAGTCCAGCAGCATGCTGGGAGCGTGATCCTCGCTCCACTGCGACGTGGGCGTAGTCAGATGCAGCTCGCCACCCTTGGGCAGAGAGTCGAGGCCGACCAGTGCGCCGTCGCCGCGATAGCTGGCCAAGACTCGGGCTACAGGAACCGGCATGTGTGCGAGAAAGCTGGAGGTGCCTTCGTATCCAGGCCACGCGTAGAGCCCCGCGTCCGCGTTCCACTGGAGAAATTCGATGTTGCTCTCGATGCCGCCGAGCGACTGCACGGGCTGCCAGCCTTCGATGCCAGCATCTGGTTGATTCCATCCCGCATTGGCAACGGTGGAACTCTTCCAACTGCCGTCGGTGTGCAGAAGGTCGGACGCAGGTACGCCCTCGGGCGCAGGCACGATCTTTGCCACCAGCACCAGACCGGCGGTCAACTGGCGAACAGCCTCCGTGTTGGGGAAGGACATAACTCCTTTGCCGCGAACCGCTTCGATGGCCAGATTGTTGGCGCCCGGATGAAGCGCGCTCGCAACCGAGACGGCGAAGACGTGCATGCCCAGCGGCGAGTTGAGATCGCTGGTGAAATCAGCCAGCAACGCGCCGTTCAACCAGATCTTCGCGCTGCGCGGTCCGGCGATATAGAGCGTTGCCTGACGAGGCACGGCGGCAAGATCGAAGTCCTTGCGAAAGTAGTGGGGGGCGATATTGTCTTTGGAGGGAGCCTTCTCGCCAGCAGCCAGACGCGTCCAGATGTACTCCTCCGGCAACGGCTTGTGGGAATCTGGCACGGCCAAGGACGCGGTTAGACCTCGGGTCAGATCCAAAGGTTTGCCATCTTGCCAAGCCACAGATTGTCCGTTTGCGCTGCCCGATGCCACGACCATCAAGAGTAATGGGAGAAGCGTTTGCCGAATCATCTCGAAAGTTTACCACCCGCAATCTGCGGTAACGATTGTGTACTCACTGAAACAATCATTTTACTTAGTGACGAAATGGGTTGAGGGACAAAGGGTAAGTGTGGCTCATAGACGCTTCCCTTGATTCCAAGGGCTCCCATGGGTCAAAAGTCAGGGAGAAATAGGGGGACAGGATACCCATTCACAACAATTGTAACTGTTCAGCAGCGGGAACTTCGCTTGTTGCCATGGATGGAGCATCGCACTATGAGAGGGGAATAGGTATCGTGTCCCCCTATTCTCCCCCGGTGTTGTGAAGCATATCAGTGCGATCCCCATCCAGAACTGACGATGTGTTTC
>CAZPZL010000397.1:0-2922 GCA_964590925.1 uncultured Granulicella sp. | reverse complement strand
CGGTTTGAACAGCGAATCAATGGCCTTTTGCGGGTCTTTGATTACGAGCCGTTCTTCCTTTGGACCACGCTTGCGCTTTGTGGTTTTGGTCTTCGGCATAAAGGACTATTATGGACTTGGTTCTCGTTGGGGGATAGTGGTATGCTCCCGCCGGGGATCGGACCCGGACGCCGCGAATGGGCACGCGATTGCAAATCGCGCCTGTCTGCCAGTTCCAGCACGGGAGCACAAAGAGCGCTGAATGTAGGAGCGGGGGCCTCGACCAAGGATGCCGCTCCTACTTGCTCCGGGCCGATCAGTGCGGCCCTAAATCCCTCCTCATATCACGCCTCCGAATCGTGTAGAAGTTCACGCAACTTGCAAGAGCAAACTCGCTGCCAACGCCCGCGCCTTGGCGATCCCGGTGTTTGTGAGTCTGTATTTCTTACCCCGACGCTCGCCGAACGACAGAACGTCACCATCTGTCGCAAGTTTGTCGAGAATACGATCAAGGCGTGGTGCGCCGAAACCGCCGGAGGTAGCCAGCCCCGCAAGCAACTCCGCGCCTGTCACCGAGTCGTTGTTGCGCAGCGCTTTCTGTCCATAGAGCATTACCAGCACTGCATCGTGGATACCTGGGGGCTTCGCGGTAAGGCTGATGTAGCGGCCATCTACTCGCATGATCTTGATAAGCTCGGTATCCACATTTTCATTGGGTGGGGAGGCCTTCGATTCGGCGGGCAGCGCGGTTCTATCGTTGGGTGCTGGCTGATGAACAACCACGGGCATAGTAGATGCCACCATCTTCACCAATTCCTGCCACGCTTGAAATTGTTGGCGAACATCGTCCGCAGAACCCTCCGCCTCAAACTCATGATCGCCGATCTTGGTTTTCAAACGGGTAACGGTGTCCATAAAGCCTCACAGTCTGGATGGAACAAACCTGAATGTCTCTATCTTGGGGGTATCTAATGCCAAAAGTCAATAGCCAAACGCCAAATTCATCGCACAGAATGAATGCCGCCCAGAAACGGGTGAAATTCACAGGTCTGTGCCTAAACTGTGGAAATAAGGTTACATTTTGCGGCAGACCGTTTACTGCTGACGTTAGATGCGCGAAATGTAGCTATATCAATCACTTCGATGAATCACAGCAGCCCATCAAATGCTGGCCAGAGGACACTAATGCAAATGTTTCATTTTTATCTTGATATTTGTTGAAACATTTGCTACTATTTCAGCATGAAGAAGGCGAAATCAGCGGTATTGGCGTCATTGCGGAATGCGGCGGTCAGCGAGCCATTGGCTGTCGCATTTCTTGAGGCGCAGCGTTGGGGAGACTCGCCGTGCTGCCCGCGCTGTGGCGACGTGAACGTATACCGCATGATGGCTGGCGAGGAGCGCAACAAAGACTTTCGTTGGCGCTGCAAGGGGTGCAAGCAGATGTTCACCGTTCGGACCAATAGCGTGCTCGAAGAAACCCGGCTCCCATTGCGCGTTTGGGTTTATTCGATCTGGAAAGCAGCGTCCAGCAAGAAGGGGATCAGCGCTTTGCAGTTGAGCCGCGAAATGGAAATCACGCACAAGTCTGCGCTATTCGTGTTGCGTCGCCTTCGGCACGGCCTAAACGAAGAAAATCCACCGAAATTGACAGGGACGGTCGAGGCGGACGAAGTGTACATCGGCGGTCGGCCTCGTTTCGTGAGCCGCTCCAATATGGGTTTGCATTTGGATCGCAAGACCCCGGTTGTCGGAGTGGTTCAGCGCGATGGGGATGTTCGCTTCCGTGTCATGGAACGGGTAACGTCTGCTAATCTCAGCCAGTTTCTCGCAGAGAACACGGATCATACTTGCCGCCTCATCACCGATGATTCAAAGGCATACAAGGGCCTCGGTCACTCGTTCGCGGGCGGTCACAAGGCTGTGCGCCACTCAATGAAGCAGTATGTGAAGCCGGGGACAGATATTCACTCCAACACGATTGAGGGCGTCTTCTCTCTACTACAGCGCGGAGTTATGGGCACGTTTCACAGCGTAAGCCGGAAGCATTTGCCGAACTATCTGAATGAGTTTGGGTTTCGTTGGAATACTCGCAAACTGGACGACGGGCAGCGCGTTTCTCGCGTGGTTAAGGCACTCAGCGGCAAGCGGCTTGAATACCGTCAGTCTGTGGACAACCCGCCGTATCTTGCCGGATAGATACAGAAATCGTCACTGGCGAGCGATTAACTCACCTTGGGGCCTTTCTCTAAGGGCGGGAACATCTGAGAAAGGCAATTTACGCTGTGCTTCCATCTGCCGAGTCCACTCATCATGCAGTTTTTTCCTATGGTTCATGCGCAAGGTTATCGCAAGGAATGCAACGGCTCCAGAGGCGGTTCCGATTGCCAAAGACACATATTCGATCAATCGAGTCTCCTCCTTTCGATGTAGCAGCCAGCAAGGAAAAATAGCCCGCTCACAGCGATTGCGGTCACCGTCCACCAGGGCGTGATCTTTCCGTCAATGATTTGGTCCAAGAGCGCAAACACAAACACTAGGATGCCGATTTCACGGAATCCTTCGCCCGCCATCTCTTCAAGGTTCTTACGTGCCACCCGTTTCCTCGGATGGGCCTTTTTACACTGTCTTGGACACCTAAATCAAGGAAAAGATTCATGGTAGGAGGGTGAGGGCATCAAGCTAGTTCTAGACTAGGCGATTCAAATCATTGGGGAAATACGCGTTATGATGGCACGGAGCCGGTTGAAAAATAGTTATTCAGCTTTCGTGCTGCGAGCGGGTTTTCACGCCAAGAGACGACAACCAAGAATAAGTGTTTCAACAAATACCTAGTCCCGGACGCATCGCATAAAGCAATGAAAACAGGATATTTGCTTACAGAAATAATGGGGGGAGAGGGGGGTGCCCGGCCGTTCACCAGTATCGGCACCCAGCGAAACC
>CAZPZL010000396.1:0-2927 GCA_964590925.1 uncultured Granulicella sp. | reverse complement strand
AGCGCAAAACCATCTCGCCGACCAACATGGAGTTCCGCGTCGAGATTCAACTGCTTGCCGCGCTTGAGCTTTACGCAGCCATCGTCGCCACCGGTGTCGAGCTGACCCGAGCGGGCCACGAATCGCTCACCGAACTCTGTAGTCGCTGCAAGCATCTGCGTCTGGCCGCCGAGCTAGGCCAGATCGTCGCCATCCGTCTGGAGATCAGCTTCCTCGACGACCTCACCCTCCACTCGCTGCTCTCGACCGGCAGCGGCCTCGCCTGAACTTCTTCCACAATTTCACTTCGACGCTGATAGCCCACGGGGCAGAGACGCGTTCCTCGATCAATCCGTATCAGCCCTCCCCGCCGGGTATGATCGAAGTAGCGACTTTATGGCTTCATCCCGCTCCCAGCCCGCCTCCAGCCTCGCCCCTGTTCCGGTGCCCACGCGCGCCCGCGACCGCCTCAAGCTGACTCCATTTCCCCACCACCCCTTTGACCAGATGCACGGTGTAGACACCAGCGGTCTGGTTCCTGCCAAACATCTCGTCACTGGCCATGCTAACGACGAACACGTCACGGCCTACTACGGCGTTGCGCCCAGCATTCTGCGCACGCTCATCGAGCGTTGGCGAGAGACTCTGCCGCCTTACCCCATCGAGCAATACACCTTCATCGATATCGGCTGTGGCAAGGGTCGTGGTCTGATGGTCGCCAGCCAGTTTCGCTTCTGCCGAGTCGTCGGAGTCGAGCTAAACCCTGCGCTGGCCACCATCGCCACGCAGAACGTCGATCACTGGACTCGCGCTCACGCCGCCGACTCTACCGCTCTACCTCTTGCCCCCATCGAGGTCGTCGAACAGGACGCACTCGACTACAACCTCCCGTCCACGCCCACACTACTCTTTCTCTTCCATCCCTTTGAAGCACCGGTTCTGAAGCGGCTTCTGCGTCGCATTGAGACGCACTTCGCCCAGCTGCCCGGTTCGCTCGACCTGCTCTACGTCAACGCCGAGTGCGCCGACGTTCTCGACCGCAACCCCGGTTTCGAGCAGCTCTTTCTGGACAAGGTCGCCATGTCGCCGGAAGACCACGCCGCCGACCTAGAAGCCATCGCCCAGCAAAAAGAGTACGGTTCGACCGGCGACGAAGAGTGCGCCATCTACCGCTACGCAGGCCGCACCACCCACCCCATCTTCACTCCATAGCGTAACGATTACTCCTTCAGCCGCACGATGAGCCCACGCTCGTCCTCATCGCCGTGTTCCATGTAGATCTCCCCGCCAGCAATCTTCACGATGCTCTCGAATCGCTCGCCCCACTCGATCAGCACCAGCGAGTTCTCATAGCTGGCCATCTCATCGAGGCCGAGGACGGCGATCTGCTCCTCGGTTTCAAGGCGATAGAGGTCGAGATGAAAAAGACGGACATTTGCGCCCATATACTCATGGACGATGGTGAAGGTCGGACTGGTCACCTCGTCTTCGGTCGCCGCACCCAGTGCCGCAGCAATTCCCTTGACCAGTGTGGTCTTTCCCGCGCCCACCTCGCCGCGCAGGATGACGACCAAAGGTGGCTTCAACATCACTGCGATCTTCTCTCCCAACGCCAGCGTCTCATCCACCGACCGCGTCCTGAATCTCTTCTCCTTCATCGAACTCCCTCTCATCCTAGAGCATTTTAGCCAATGGTATAGGCCGTAGTGGTGCTAGCAAAAAGCAGATTCCTCCGCTTCGCTGCGGAATGACAACATACTGGTTTATAGGGATTGCTAAATTGCTCAAAGTTTTTTACCACGTGTCCCGCAGATCCACGTTAGCCCATCCCCATCCTTCACCCGATAGCGAAACGCCTGCGACAGATGTGCCAGCGTATCGGTGGCCAGCACCACATGCTCGTCGATCGCCTGCGCGGCAAAGTCCCCGGCAAGGCCGTGGAGATAAACCGCAGCCTCTACCGCTTGCGCCACATCCTGGGGAAACTGCGCCAGCATTGCGGCAACCATACCGGTCAGTATGTCGCCACTGCCGCCCTTGGCCATCGCCGGATTACCGCTAGTGTTGACCGCTACCCCCCCATTGGGATGCGCCACCAGCGTGCGCCAGCCCTTCAGCACCAGCGTCAGTTTGTGCTCGATGGCAAATCGCCGCGCCAGCCCGATGCGATCGGCCTCAATCTCCGCGACCGTCAGCCCTGTCAGCCGAGCCATCTCGCCGGGATGCGGCGTCAACACCAGCGTGCGCCCGTCGCCATTGAACAAATCCGCGCGGCCCGCAAAGGCATTCAGCGCATCCGCATCGACAACCATTGGCAATCGCTCGCGCTCGATGAATCCGCGTACGAACTTCTGTGTTGCGTTCGCCTGCCCAAGCCCCGGCCCAATCGCCACCACCGTCACGCCCTTCAGCAGCCTCTCCAGCCGCTCCACCGACAGGCTCGCCGCCGAAAATCCAACCTGATCCTCGTCCACCGCGCGTGCCATCAACTCTGGCGCAATCGCCACCACCGTCGGCAGAATAATGCGTGGAATCACCGCCGTCACCAATCCCGCACCAGCCCGAAGCGCAGCCATCGCAGCCATTGACGGCGCACCTGCCATTCCATAGCTTCCGCCGATGATCGCCACATGCCCGAAGCGACCCTTGTTGGCGTCTACCGTGCGCGATACTTCCGTAAGTGATTTAGCAGCGCCCGTCCAGCTCAGCCCGCCCACTGAAGTCACGGCCTCGCGAGGCGATCCTATCTCCGCGACAACCACTGGCCCATGCGTCAGATGCCCAAAGACATGCGCCAGTTTCGGCGCGGTAAACGTCACCACCGCATCGGCGCGAAAGGCCCCGTTAGCCGCCAGCGCGGTCGAGTCCGCGTCCCAGCCACTCGGCAGATCGACGGCCACCACCGGTGCCTTGCTTTTCGCCACGACCTCGTGCAGCTCGACTGCCAG
>CAZPZL010000395.1:0-2947 GCA_964590925.1 uncultured Granulicella sp. | reverse complement strand
GCGTGATGAATATTATGCTGGTGAGCGTGACGGAGCGGACGCGCGAGATCGGTGTACGCAAGGCGATAGGTGCAACAAAACGCACGATTTTGATGCAGTTCACGACCGAAGCAGTGACGCTGTGCGCTGTGGGTGGAATGGTGGGCGTACTGTTGGGCGCGGTGATTACGTGGATTGTCTATTTCCTGCCGATCGGGCTGCCTGCAACGCTTTCAGCAACTTGGGTGATGATCGGGTTTGGCGTTTCGTGCGCGATCGGGTTGCTGTTCGGGATCTACCCGGCGTGGAAGGCGGCGAACCTGGATCCGATTGAAGCGCTGCGGTACGAGTAGGACAGTGGTTGGAGATTAGTGGTTAGTGGTCAGATGACGACACGACAACCGAAAACCGATGACTGTCCGCAGACCCTGTAAACTGACCTCTGTGATGCCGCACGGATTGGCACTGGCTGTGGAGTTGGTGACTACGGTTTTGACCGTGGCCGGGATGGGGTTCTTTCTGGCCTCTATTCTGGCGGCGAGAATCTATCTACGCGAGCGGCGCCAGCCGCTGACGGCATTTGCGCCGGGCGTGAGTATCCTCAAATCGTTGAAGGGGTTAGACCCCGGCATGCTGGATGCGTTTCGCAGCCATTGCAGGCAGGGGTATGCGGGCGAGTTCGAGCTGCTGTTCGGGGTTTCGTCGCTCGACGACCCGGCGGCGGCGGCTGTGGAAGCGCTTAAGGGCGAGCTTCCGGAGCGGGCAATTCGGCTGGTGGTGTGTCCGGAACGGCTCGGGACCAACGGTAAAGTGAGCACGCTGACGCAGTTGGCGGGTCATGCGCGGTACGACTTCCTGCTGATCAATGACTCGGACATTACGGTGACGCCGCAGTACCTGGAGCGGGTGATGAGCTGCTTTGGGGCGGTCGATTCTGGAGCAGACAAAACCAAGATTCCAGTGGGGTTGGTGACGGCACTGTACCGCGGGCGGGCACATGGCACGTTTGGGTCTCGACTGGAGACGCTGGGGATTGCCACCGACTTTATGCCGGGCGTTCTGCTTTCAAAGATGATTGAGGGCGGACTGCACTATGGGCTCGGGTCTACGCTGGCGGTGCGGCGCGAGGCGCTGGAAAAAGCTGGCGGTTTGCGACCGCTCGCGGACTACCTTGCTGATGACTATGAGTTGGGTGCGCGGGTGGCAAAGGCAGGCTACCGGGTGGCGCTGTGTGCCGAGGTGGTGGAGACCGGGATTCCGGCTTACCGGTGGAAGGGCTTTGTTGACCATCAGTTACGGTGGGCGCGGACGGTGCGCGATTCGCGGCCGGGCGGCTATCTGGGGCTGATGGTAACGCACGGCTTTGCGTGGGCGCTTCTGAATCTGGTTGCCAGCGGATTGAGTCCGTTGAGCTTGTGGCTCTTCGGGCTGAGCTTTTTTCTGCGGCTGGCTCAGGCAATGACTGTGGGCGCTGAAGTGCTGGGCGATCATGAGGTTCTGCCGAACTTGTGGCTGCTGCCGCTTCGCGATGTGGTGCATATGGGCGTGTGGGTGGCGGGGTTTGCGGGGCACACGATTGTGTGGCGCGGGGAGCGATTTGCGTTGAAAGGCGGGAAGCTGGTGGGACAGGGAACAGGGATCAGGGATCAGGGATCAGAAAAGCCCGTCGATTGAGATTTTGCCTTTCCCACCCGCAAGAAACGCGAAGAGCTGGGCACCCGAAGTGGATGCGAAATCGGTCGGTTAAGGCCCTAGTCGCCGGTGGTGGTGGCTGTCTTATCATCGGCGCGAATGGCAACTGTGTCGATGGAGAGGCAGGAGCCGAGGTCGTTGAAGATCTTCTCCCAGCGGGGACGGTCGTCATTGGACAAAGAGGTGAGCGCGTAGCTGGAGCTGCGGAGGATCTCGTACCAGATGTTCTGCGCCTGCCAGAGATTCGGCTCGAAGGGCAATTCGATGAGGGTGCGGGCCAGAGCCTCGGCGCGTTCCAGCATTTCGAGTGAGCCGGAGGACATCTGCAGTTCAATCATCACGCGCTTCATGCGCTGATCGGCAATGTAGGAAAGGTTGGCGCTCTCAAGCTGCACCTGGTCGGCCTTGGCGAGCGACAGGAAGGAACGTAACTGGGCCTGATCGATGGGATCGCTCTCGAGCGCACGGCGGATTCCCGCGTTGATGGCGAAACCCGCAGCGAGGGTGAGAGCGGGGGGCTTGGGCAGGCCTGCCTGGGAGAGATAGTGGAGCAAGCTCGCGTGATCCTGGTAGATGCTGGTAAGGGAGTTCTCGATATCCCAAAGGGTGGAGTTGAGAATGAGGCGAACGATGCGGCGCTGCTCGTCGGTAAAGAGGGATGTGAGCGAATAGTCCACGTGGCCGTAATACCGATCGAGCAAGCGGATAACTCCGGGAAAATTGCCGTGTTGCACCTCTGCCGCAGCCTGGTCTGCGAAGTCTTGATATTCCTCGGCATCGGCATCGGTGTATGGCTTTACGGCGGCGGTGATGTTCTGGTCACCGAAGTGCAAGACTGCAAAGGAGAAGCTCTGGTTGTGGCCGGTGATGGTGCTGGCGATGTGCGCCCTGCCCACCGCGAGGCGTCCGCGGCCCGAGGTTGCAATGTCGTAGGAGATGCGGCGGACGTGGAAGCAGAAGAGGTCAGTCTCCTCGGAGAAGGAAGAAAAGACTGAACTGATGGCGTAGTGAGCTGCAACTTGCTCGAGTTGCAGCTTCATGGTGTCCACGCACTTCTGATAGATTTTTGCCCCATCGCCCGCAGTGGCTACGTTGGAATGGGCCTCGGCGAGGCGAGCCAGAAAAGCAGTCTCCAGTGAGGCGGTTTGCTCAGGAAAGAGACGTTGCGCCAGTTGCAGCACGCGCGCGGCGTAGGCGATGATCTGCACGGTCTCGATGCCGGAGATATCGTCGAAGAACCAGCCGCAACTGGTGTACATGAGCTGGGCGTGGCGCT
>CAZPZL010000394.1:0-2949 GCA_964590925.1 uncultured Granulicella sp. | reverse complement strand
GCCAAGTTGGAATCCTTAAATCCTGGAGGCAGCGCCAAAGATCGCGTGGCTCTGCACATGGTCGATCAGGCTGAACGGGATGGCCTTCTACAACCGGGTGGAACCGTGATCGAGGCTACGGCTGGCAACACCGGTCTGGGTCTGGCGATGGTGAGCGCTGTGCGTGGCTACCGCTGCATCTTTGTCTTGCCCGACAAGATGAGCAACGATAAGGTCCGCTTGCTCCGCGCCTACGGAGCGGAGGTCGTCATCACGCCGACGAACGTGCCGCCGGACTCGCCGGAAAGCTACAACGGAGTGGCACAGCGCCTGGCGCGCGAGATCAAAGGCGCCTGGCGCGCCGGACAGTTCACCAATCTTGCCAATCCACAGGCTCACTACGAGACGACCGGCCCGGAGATCTGGGAGCAAACCGAGGGCCGCGTGACGGTCTTTGTGGCCTCCGCCGGTACGGGCGGAACCATCAGCGGCACTGGTCGCTATCTTAAAGAGCGCAATCCAAAGATTCGCGTCATCGGAGCCGATATCGAAGGATCGATTCTCAGCGGCGGTGCACCCGGCTCGTGGAAGGTCGAAGGCATTGGCGAAGACTTCGTTCCCAGTACGCTTAACGCTCAGGTCATCGACGAGTGGATTCGCGTTGGCGACGCCGAATCGTTCCTCACCGCGCGTCAGGTGGCGCGCGAGGAGGGTATCTTGCTAGGCGGCTCCAGCGGTACGGCGCTTAGCGCGGCCTTTCGCTATGCTCTGCGCTGCTCGCCAGACGATGTCATCGTTACTCTCTGCCCCGATACCGGTCGCAACTACCTGAGCAAGATGTACGATGATCTGTGGCTGACGCAGAATGGTTTTCTCGATCTTCCGCCCGAGTGCATTACCGCTGGCGATGTGTTGACGACGCTCAATCTCGAAGGAAAGCTGATCTACCTGCTGCCGGACGACAACCTGCAACGCGCCGCAGACATCTTTCGCGAGCACGGCATCTCGCAGCTTCCGGTGCTGGACAACGGCGTCATGGTCGGTGCCGTACAGGAGATTACCATCGTTCACGCGCTACATCGTGGCGTGGACACGCGAAAGGTCTTGCTGCGCGATGTAATGGCGCGACCGCTCGAGCGCGTCGATGCCGGTGTTCTACTGGAAGAAGCCTACCGTCTTTTGTTGTCGGGCAATACTGCCGTTGCAGTCATGCGCGACGGTCTGCTGATCGGGCTGATTACGCGCGCCGACCTGATGGAGTTTTACGAACGTCTCGGCCAATCCAAGTCCAGCCACGGAGAGCTGAAATGAGATTTGAAACGCGAGCCATTCATGCGGGGCAGAGTCCTGACCCATCGACGGGAGCGACGATTCCACCGCTCTATCTCAGCTCGACCTATACGCAGGCTGCACCCGGCAAGCATCAGGGATACGAGTACTCGCGCAGCGGAAATCCCACTCGCGCGAATCTGGAGGAGAGTCTGGCCTCGCTCGAAGGAGGCGAGGAGTGCGCGACATTTTCCTCTGGTCTCGCTGCGTCTTCAGCGCTGCTCGATACGTTGCAGCCCGGCGATGGCGTCGTCGCTTCGCACGATCTCTACGGCGGAAGCTTTCGCCTTCTGGACAAGGTCTTTCGCCCGCTTGGCATCGAGGTCGCCTTTGCCGAGTCGGCAGAGACGGACGCCTACGAGCAAGCGCTTCGCCACCTGAAACGTCCGCGGCTGCTCTGGCTGGAGACGCCGACCAACCCTCTGCTCGACATCGTCGACATCGCGGGAGTGAGCAATCTTGCCGCCAGCAATGGCCTGTTGACTGCCGTTGATAACACCTTCGCGTCGCCTTATCTACAAACGCCAATCGCTCTGGGTGCCGACTACGTTGTGCATAGCACGACGAAATATCTTGGCGGTCATTCGGATGTCATCGGCGGAGCGGTCATCGCGCGTACGCCCGCGCTGCTGGAGCGCGTGCGATTTCTTCAGAACGCCCGCGGCGCCGTTCCCGGTCCACTCGACATTTATCTGGTTCAGCGTGGCATCAAGACGCTGCCCGTGCGCATGCATCGACATTGCGAAAACGCATTGTCTTTGGCTCGTTTTCTGGAGAATCATTCAGCTGTGCGTCGTGTGATCTATCCTGGACTCGAATCACATCCTGCTCACGCGCTGGCGAGCCGTCAGATGCATGCATACGGAGGGATGCTTACTCTGGAGTTGAATGGTGGACTAGATGCCGCAGTTGCCTTCTGCTCGAACCTGCATGTTTTCTCGTTGGCCGAGAGCCTGGGCGGCGTCGAGTCTCTCTGCTGCCATCCAGCCACTATGACCCATGCCAGCATTCCCAAAGATCTGCGCGAGCCGCGCGGCATCACCGACGGACTCGTCCGCCTCAGTGTCGGTCTGGAGCACATCGAAGACCTAACATTCGACCTTCAACAAGCGCTCGATAGCACAATTGGCGCAGCGAGATATTAGTGCAAGCTCGCAGCTCAAGATGACTTCCCAACTAAAAGGAGAGTTATGAATCGCAGAGAATTTGTCACATCCGTCCTGATTGGCACGGCAGGCGCAAGTCTGGTCAGCACGGCAGGCAGCCGGGTTCTGTATTCGCAACAGCTTTTGTCTCCTCTCGCGCCGGAGAAAGATAAAGCGCCCGTGCCGCAAACGTCTGCGGGCTACATTACGGACGTCAAAGGCATCCGTGTCGGCCACTTTACGGATACGCGCCGCCCCACGGGCTGCACTGTTCTACTGCTCGATCCCGGTACGGTAGCGGGCTTTGACGTTCGCGGCGGAGCGGCTGGAACACGCGGCACCGAATCGCTGACTCTGATTCATCCCACCGGCGAGACGCAGGCTCTGTTTCTCTCTGGCGGCAGCGGGTTCGGTCTCGATGTTGGAACTGGAGTGACGCGCTATCTGGAGGAGAAGGGGCTCGGCGTACACCTGGCCGGGGCCGTAGTTCCGCAGG
>CAZPZL010000393.1:0-2971 GCA_964590925.1 uncultured Granulicella sp. | reverse complement strand
GTCCCTACGGCGAGGACCAGTACCCGGCGCGGCTCGGACCTTCGGACGAGTTTGAGAAGGCGGGCTACATTTTTGTCTACCAGGATGTGCGCGGGCGCTGGATGAGCGAGGGCGACTTTCTGGAGATGCGGCCCCATATCGATGTGAAGAAATCTTCGCAGGATGTGGACGACGCTTCCGACACCTACGACACGATCGAATTCCTGCTGAAGCACGTGGACAACAATCGCGGCAAGGTTGGCATCTGGGGAATTTCGTATCCGGGGTTCTACACGTCGGCGTCGATTATCGACTCGCACCCGGCGCTGGTTGCTGCCAGCCCGCAGGCGCCGATGACCGACCTCTTTCTGGGCGACGACGGTTATCATGGCGGCGCGTTCATGCTGGAGGCCAACTTCGGTTTCTATGCGTTCTTCCGTCCGCAAAAGAACCCGACGGGACCCGCACCCTCGATTCCCTTCGACTTTGGCACGCCGGACAGATACAAGTTCTATCTGGACGCGGGCAACCTGGCTAACCTGGATACGAATTATCTGAAGGGCTCCAACTGGCTGTTCAACGACCAGTTCAAGCATGATACCTACGACGATTACTGGAAGGCGCGCGATTTGTCTCAGCACATGAAGAATGTGCGCTGCGCGGTGCTGGTGGTGGGTGGTTGGTATGATGCTGAAGACTTGTCGGGGCCATATCGGACCTTCTACGCGATCAACAAATTCAATCCCGAGACGCCGACAACGCTGGTGGAAGGGCCGTGGGTGCATGGGGGATGGTCCCGCGGTGACGGCAGCCATTTGGGCGATGTGCAGTTCAATGCCAAGACTGCAGAGTATTTCCGTGCCAACATTCAGTTTCCGTTTTTCGAGCACTATCTGAAGGGCAAAGGCGCGGCGCAGCCCAAGGCAGTGGTGTTTGAGACGGGGACCAACGTGTGGCGCAGGTTTGATGCATGGCCGCCCAAGGCCGCTACGGCAAAGACACTTTACTTTCATGCGGGCGGCAGGCTGAGCTTCGACCCGCCAACGGAGAGCAAGAGTGTAGATGAGTATGTGAGCGACCCGAATCGTCCCGTGCCGTTTGTGGGCTACACCACGGATACGGTGCCGCAGCGCTACATGGTGGACGACCAGCGTTTTGCGAGCTACCGGCCTGACGTGGTGGTGTACGAGACGGAGCCCTTGAAAGAGGATATGACGATTGCCGGGCCAATTTCGCCGCGCCTGAAGGTGGCCAGCTCAGGGACGGATTCCGACTTCGATGTGAAGCTGATCGATGTGTATCCGGAGAACTATCCCGATCCAGATAATTCGATGAACGGCAACAAGCGGATTCTCGATACGGCGCCTCTGCACATGGGCGGTTACCAGCAGTTGTTGCGCGGCGAACCGTTCCGGGCGAAGTTCCGCAACAGTTGGGAGAAGCCTGAGCCGCTGACGCCGGGGAAAGAGACGAACGTCGATTTTTCGATGCCCGATCTCTTCCACACATTCCGGCGCGGCCATCGCATCATGGTGCAGGTTCAGAGTTCGTGGTTCCCGCTGACCGATCGCAACCCGCAGAAGTTTACGGACATTCCGTATGCCAAGCCGGAGGATTTCCAGAAGGCGACCGAACAGATCTTTCACCAGAAGGATGCGGCCAGCGGGGTCGAGGTGCTGGTGCTGCCGCAGCCTTAAGCACGGAGCGGCTTATTGCACGCTATTTGCGGTTTGAGGTCGCCACTGGCGTTGCCTACCCACGGGGAATGAAACTGTGCCCCATCCATCGGACGTTCTTGTCTTTTGTCCGATGGGTGGGAGTCCGTAGAACTCCATCACGATGCTCTGTTTCGTTGAACTTCCATTTTTGTTTCTTTGTAGTCAGAGTTCCGGAGAGCTCCGAAGCGTCTTCTCCCAGCCTGCGCAACTCTCCGTCGCAGCACTGGCTTGCGGCTGTTCGCTCTGCGCAGGCGGCTGAGCCTCAATCACGCATCCACTCAAGAGAAGCGTCAGTTGCTCCTGGTTGACGTGTATCCGCCACTCCCGCCATAAGCCAGATCTGTATGTTGGCCGGAATCATCCGCGCAGACTCTCAAGAACGGCACGAATGATCCTGGCATCGATGGCACCTTCGAGGCTGACCAGTGCACGACCGGGAATCCCGATGTTCATCGTCAGGCCAGGCGCCGCACTCTCGCCTCGCTTATTTCCAACTAAAGTCTTTCTTCTCGGAGATTGCGACTGGATCACCGCAGGGATCGGTCAGAACTCTCCGCATTCGAGAGATCGCTGACCAATGGGGTGTTGCGCCAGCGAAGGTGCTCTATGTCGGCGATGCACCAAGCGATGTGACGGCAGCGAGAGAAGCGGGCGTTCAGGTCACTGCCGCTGCATGGTGTTCGGAGGCGGCTACCCCGCATCCAGTATGCCCAGCATTGAGACAGTATCAAGAGCTGTTCCATCTGGGGGTTCTCTCTGTTGATTCCTTGTGCGATTCGCTTATCATTTGCGTTGATGCCCAACTTAGAGCCTATCCGTAAATTGGTAGCGCCGACCTCCAGGTCGGCTGTCCTGTGGGTCTCCAGACCCTCAGTCGACGTCTGACGGCGTGGACGCCGCCAGTACAGCCGGTCTGGAGACCGGCGCTACATCCCTTTCTCAATTTACGGATAAGCTCTTAAACGAATTGCTCTTATCGGCCAGTCGCATTGACCTCGCAACGCCCAAGGAGACCTATGAATAGTCGTGAACGTGTTTTGGCCATGATGGACCATCAACCAGTCGATCGCATTCCGTTTATGCCTATCACCATGATGTTTGCGGCCGATCAGATTGGCGTGAAGTACGGCCAGTACGTGCTTGATTACCGGCAACTGGCTGAAGCGCAGTTGCGCACAGCGGAGCGATTCGATCTCGACCAGGTGTCCTGCATCTCCGATCCAACGCGCGAAGCCGCCGACATGGGCGCGGATATTCGTTACTTCGACGATCAA
>CAZPZL010000392.1:0-2971 GCA_964590925.1 uncultured Granulicella sp. | reverse complement strand
CATGTGTCACCGAACTCTGCGCCACACGCTGCGCCTGCTCCGGCTGAAGCTCAACCCCCAGTTGCCTCTGCGCTTCTTCGATCACATGCTGCGGTTGATGTCCATGCGCTGCGGCCATCGCGCGATGCTGTGCCTGCACCTCTGCGGCATTCAAGTCGAGCTTTGCTTCGCGCGTCTGATGCGCTGCGATTTGCGCCGCCTCCGGCCCGGAGCGGCCTGACTCCGCAAGATGCTCCGTGATCTGCTGACGCCGCGGACTCGACGCCTCAAGGTATTCGCGCGTGTAGCCTTTGATCTCCGGCTGTCCATGCTCGCCGCGCTCGATCTCGTAACCAAGCTGCTGCAACCGTGCGGCCAGCTCCGAACGATAGACCGCCGTCGCATACTGCTGCGTCTTGTACAGCTCCTGCGGCTGCAACGCCCGCGTGTTTCCATCGGCGGTCTCGGCGATATTGAAGATGACGGTGTGCGTGTGCAACTGCGGCGCGGCGTAGCCATCCACCGGACGACTGCTGTCGTGCTCGAACTTGGCGGCTATCCATGCACCTGTTGTCTGCGCCGGGACGTTGCCGCCGATCCGCGCCTGCGTGTACTTCTCCATCTCATTGAGCGCAACCCGAACACTCTCTCGATGCACCTCTTTCACCCGCTCGTCGCCGCCAACCAACGCAGTCAGCGATACCGACTTCGGCGCGGAGAACGTCGCATCCCAGCCCGCCCGATGCTCCATCGAACGAACCTTCGCGCCGCGCTCGTTCACATACTCCCGCGCCGTCTGATACCGCACAAGCTGCTCGCCCGTCTCTGGATGCTGCCCATCGGAGAGGCGCGCGAACTGCTCCTCGCTCACCTCTCCGTGCAGCCCATACTGCGCGGCGAGTTTGCCTTGCCACTCGCCGCGCACACGCTCGCCCTCGGTGTAGTAGTTCTCGCGAGCATTCGAGAACTCCTCCTTGTGGTACGCCCGCGCCTGCCCCGCGCTGATCGGCTTCGACATTGAGACCATTTCTAGCCTCCCTATTCGAAGTACGGACGCTTGGACGGCGTCTCGGTTTGGGGTTGTATCGCTGACCTCATCTTGCGAGGGAGATGCTCTGGGTGGCTTATGGGCAACTCCAGAGGCTCCAGCAACAACGGCACAACGTAGTTTTCGAAGGTCAGATATGCATGCAGATTTTTGCTGCCTTTGATCTTGCCCGCATTCACCGCGTCCTCGGTGTACTGATCGGGCTGCATCTGCTCCGTGACGCTCTTTTGCGTCGAAGAACTAGATGTCTCTGCTGTGCGATAGCGTTCCATATAGCGTTTGCCGATGTTGCGCGATACCCACTCAGCAACGTCTGCGTGATTCGACCGCATGAACACCTTCACTGCAGGCTGCGACATCATTGTCTCCGCAACAGGCCCATAGAGATTGTCGATCTGCGCTTTTCCTTGGAGCCCAAGAACCATGGAAACATTCGCCTTGCGGCATCGCGTCAACCCGGATTCAAGCCTCGGCAGATGTTGCAGGGATCCCAACTCGTCTAAGACGATCCAGGTCTTCTGCGGATGACCTGGTCGCATCATTAAGCGCAGGATGATCTGATCGAACCACATGCTGACCAGCGGACACAGCGGAGCCTCGGTCATGGGCCTTGAGGTCAAAAAAATCCATCCTCTGCGAGTCTTTGACCACTCCCGGATGCTCCACTGCCGTTGCGCCTCCTTAACATCAGGAAGATACTCAAGGGCCAGCCTTGCGATATTAAGGGTTGAGACGATGCCGCCGCGTTGATCTGGAGACTCCTTATCGATAGCAGTGTCGATGCCAGTACCTCGGATGCGGCGATCCAACTCCGCCCGATCTCGCATCCAAAACAACAACTGCTGCGGGGTAGGCCGATACTTCAACAAGTGCGCAAAAGCCGCTGCCGCCCACTGATTAAAGTACTTATCTTTGGAGTCTTGATGCTTGTGCACTGGGAACAGAGATGCTGCCAACGAGTCGGCCTCGTACTCGGCATCTGCCGAGACCTCATTACCCGGAGACCAGCCAGGGAACCTCTCATCGGTCGGATCGAGGATTACGTCGCCACGTTCCGCGTTAAAGAAGATAGATGCCAGCTTACCGTCCGGATCATGGACCACGGCTGTGTCCCCCCGATCTGAGACTTGCGCCAGGATCTGGTTAATGAGCACCGTTTTACCTGTGCCGGTGTCGCCCATGATGGCTATGTGCGTCACCTCATCCTCGCGCCGCAGGCACAACGGACGTCGTATGAAGAAGACTCCACGCGTCAGTTTGTTTAGCCAGCTCTGCTGCTGGATGATGCGGATGCCGTCCGGCCAAAGCCACCGCAGTCCCTTCCGTACGCGCATTTTTTTGTTGAACTCGAAGGCCGAGACAAGCTCGGTCCCTCCGATTTGGTGTCCGTACTTCAGCCCGTCATGGTACCGCCGGTCTTTGGGGATGGACCACAGCGCCCCCACAAGGAACACTCCCAGCCCAACATACAAGGAACGCATGGTGTACTGCTTTTGATCCCAATAGACGAGGCTACTAAGTGCATCGCGTAGCTCGCTATTGACGTGATCATCCTTCACCGCCGTAAGGTCGGTCCAGCCTTCCTCGCGCGCCTGATCAGAAAGAGCATAGATCGGCCCTTGTGCTGGATCTACCGCATACTCCACTTCCTCTTTGTCGGCTATCCGCTCCTCGTGACGGCTGGTTTCGACGAAATACACAGGGTAGGTGTCGCTGCTGCCTGGGAAAATCCAACTGCGCAACCACGTCTGCGCGTAGGTGATTTTGTAGAAGCGCTCCAGCGGGCTCCATGCGTAAAGATATTGCCAGTACGTCATCGCGCACATGGCCAGCAAGGCTAGCAAAAATACGACGTTGGTAGCCCATCCACCACGCATCGGACGGCTTATTGTCTTTTGATCTCCCATAATTAATCCTCTCTTTTCTTTGGGGCTGGAAAAACCA
>CAZPZL010000391.1:0-2975 GCA_964590925.1 uncultured Granulicella sp. | reverse complement strand
TGCCGAGATCATGGCTCCATTTTATCAATTTCAGAGCCAAAGCAACGGCTCAGCCACCCACAAAACAAAGCCCTAAAACCACGCAAGTTGTAGACCGATAACACCCAAGGAATATACCCCTTACTTCTTCTTATGCAGTAGTATTATTCAAGTGTTGTCTTACATAATCGCAAATGCGAATCTTTCATTGAAGACTCCCAACTGGTTCAAGTAGTATAGGGTTAGAAACTAGAAAGATTTATACCACGAATCGAACCGTCAAAACGATTAGGGTTCATTGTTGCGGCAATGCTGGAGAGATCAATGGTAACTACATCAAATGAATGCATCCGTCCAACTTTAATCAAGTCGGACAAAAAGCCATGGAGCAAACCGGTGTTGCACACCATCCCGATCAACGCCGCTCAGTCTAGTACATCGGGCACTTACAGCGACCATTGGGGGAGTACCTCCCAAGGATCAGCTATCTAATCTGCTCCCCAGGTGATGAAAGATTCAGCAATCGGAATGGCTTAAATCGCAACAAATCCCGCCATATTTAAGCAAGGTTTTCTTTGAGCGCAATCTGCGGATTCTGGCGACTGAGAAGCGAAGCACTTCCACGAACGGTGTGCGCGCAGATGCTCCAGTCGTTGGCGGAGCATGGGCCTGACGGATTGCATCTGTTAGCCGACGACTCCCCCAACACGTCGCGGTCCTCCCATAATCAATCGAATGATTTCCGCTCCGTCGCGCTGGGCCATTGTCTGCTGAAGATTACTGCCGAAGATGAGTTGGAGTCACAGCCACTATCGGTCAGTTCCATGCAGCGCAGCGCCTTAGACACACACCCTACCGAAGCCGGCTGGCTGGTAGCTGACGCGCGCATCGACAATCGCACTGAGTTGTCCACTCTGCTCGGTCTCGGCGCAAGCGAGGCGGCTGCGATGCCAGACTCCTTATATGTTCTGCGCGCATGGCAGCAGTGGGGCGAAAATTGCGTAGATCATCTTATCGGCTCATTCGCCTTTGCTGTCTGGGACGTGCGCGCCCAGCGTTTTTTTCTGGCACGCGATCACTCAGGCGACCGCCCACGCTACTATCGAAAGTCCGTCGACTATTTTGCCTTTGCCACCACCTCGCGTGCCATACGTGCCTGCCCCGGCGTCACCAGCCAGCTCGACGAGCGGCAATTGGCACGCGACCTCCTTGGCCTGTCGCCGGAGACGCCTGCAACCCGCTTCCGCGACGTGCAAGCCATCGCCCCCGGCCACTGCCTGATCGTGACCCGCGACGTAGCCATACATCGCCGCTACTGGCAGATCAACCAACTTCCACCCATACGATTTGCACACGATCAGGATTATGTCGATGCCTTTCTCCCCATCTTCGACGAAGCTGTGCGCTGTCGTCTGCGCACCACCGGCAACATCGCAACTGAGCTGAGCGCAGGTTTGGACAGCGGCGCGGTCGCGGCCACTGCAGCGTGGCTGCTAGCCTCTGGCGGTGCTGCGAATCTCACCAAAAGTATCGCGCTCACGGCCTACACCGCAGTTCCCTGCCCCGGCTTCTCCCCGCTTGCTTCGACTGGATTGATAGCCGATGAGGGGCCGTTCGCCGCCGAGGTGGCCGCACTCTATCCAAATATGCAGCATATTCGCATCGACGCGACCGGCTCCGATATGCTACGCGAACTGGCTCGCCTCTACCCCTTGCTCGACCTGCCCCACGCCGCCGCGCTCAACGCTGTGTGGAACAATCTCCTTTACGATCACGCCCGCGCCAGCGGCGTCAACGTAATTCTGAACGGAGCACTGGGCAACCTTGCATTCAGCTACTCCGGCTCGGATCTGCTGCGCCAGAGCTTTCGTCGAGGTCACTGGATCTCCACGCTACAACAGGCTTGGCGGATGCGCCATATGGGAATCTCCTCGGGACGCAACGCCGCGTCGTTGACCATCTTCGGCCTGCTGCCATGGACGCTGCGCAAGCTTGTCGATCCGCTGATCCGCGCGGCCAATGTCGACGGCAGTGCGCTGCGTTATGACCAAGCGCGCCAGCTTCACGCGCTCGAGCAGTTCCGCCGCTACTGCTTTACCCAAATCAATGCGCTGCCATACCTAATGGGAACCCATTTCCACCAGAACCAGTATGGTGATTACAACGCAGCCATGTCCGCTGGCTGGGGCATCGACACCCGCGATCCTACCGCAGACAAGCGTGTCTTCGAGTTCTGCGCAGCGATTCCGCAGGAACAGTTCATAGCCGACGGCTTGGGACGTTCGCTGGCACGGCGATCCATGCGCGGCCGTCTGCCCGAAGCCACGCTCCAGCGCCAACAGCGAGGTCTACAATCCGCCGACTGGTACGAGTCTCTCCGTCGAATTCGCCCCGAGCTGACTGACGAGTTCGCGCGTCTGGCGCAGAGTCCGGGCGCGCGTCGCCTGATTGATCTCAATCGCCTGCAACGCGCTCTCGACCGCTGGCCGCAGTCCCCTCAAATGCCGGATGTAGACAGCATTGTCTACCGCTCGGCAATACCGCGCGGCCTGGCCGTTGGCTACTTCATCCGTCGCATCGAAGAAGAGAATCGCGGGGCAGAGTACACCGTTCTGTAAATTGCGTTTGTCATTGCGCAGCGAAGCGGAGGAATCTGCTTTTGCTCATTGCGCCATGATCAGCACCATTACCGCACCGACATGTGGTCCACCACCTGAGTTGATTAAATCTCGACACCCAAAAGCAGTGGTGCCCCACGCTTGCGGCTTACTTGTATTTGCCGCAGAGTGGGAGCGCACAAATTCATACCTATATCTTCTCGTCTATCTGCAACGACTGAATTTTGTCAGCCAAATCGTCCTTCGCTGCATCTACTGCCTTCATCGCTGCATTAAGTTCCTTGTGCGCGCTGATAATCTGATCCTCCGTCTTGTTCAGATCACGCACAAACCGCTCGCGCGATGCTACATCGATCTTGGCTAGTGCTGCGACGTTCT
>CAZPZL010000390.1:0-2981 GCA_964590925.1 uncultured Granulicella sp. | reverse complement strand
GCGAGTGGACGGAGCATCCCGACGACCCGGCCTTCATGAGCAAGGTCGCGCCGGGGATGCCGCTACAGGTTCTCTGCTACGAACGCGCCGACGATATTGCCGCAGGCGTCAGCGGTGTTGTCACCAGCGCCAGAGGAATTCGCGCAAGCTTCCCGGAGTTGGACCCGGCGGAGATTCCCATGGCTGCTCCAGTCACGAGCGAGAGAGTGGTCTATCTGCTGGATCCGATTGGGGCCAGTCGCCGGTCGCTTGTGCTGAAGGCAGGAGACGCGATTCTGCGTGGGCTCAGCGAAATCTTGGGTGTGAAAGACAGTGCCTACGAGCTGCCGTGGACCCCGAAGTTTCTACACAAACACGGAGGTCTGCTGTTGTCGATGGGGCAGTTCAACCAGTGGGTTGGCTCGCAGGTGATGGCGACCGGGTTGGTGCAGATCTGGCCAGGAACACCGGTGAACGAACCGATTTTTTCGAGCGAGTGCGCCGAAGGTGCGTCCTGTAGCAGGCAGGATCCCTGCGAGCGGGCAGGCAGGCGATGCTTCTCGATGAAGGGGATTCGGCTGGCCGATCAGGGCGTGGATAAGACGGGCGCACCGAACGATGGATACATGGCGGGAATGGACGTTATGGCTCCGCTGACGGTTGTCGGCGATGGGCCGGTGGGTGCCATCGGACAGACGCTGAACGAGCGCATCGGAATGCCGCCGGGACACGCGCAGAGCGAGTGGGCTCTCGGCATGAAGATGGTCATCGAGCTGCCCGAGGATACGCCGCTGAAGGTCGGCACGGTGTGGCATACCTTCGGATTTCCTGAACCGGAGATCTTTGGATTTTTGTATATACACCCGGACCGGCTGGCATCGGTGGGGATATTTGTGCCGTCGTGGATGGGCGACTCGCAGCGTACAGCCTATCGATACCTACAGCACTACATTCAGCATCCCGCGCTCTGGCGCTATCTGAAGGACGGCACGCTGCGTTCATGGGGTGCGAAGAGCTTGCAGGAGTCGGGCAAGCACGGCGAGCCGTTTTTGACCGGCGATGGATTTGCGCGCATCGGCGAGGGTTCGGGCAGCACGAATATGCTGACCAACTCCGGCGTGGACGAGGCGTGGACGACCGGCGTACAGCTGGCAGATGCTGTCGTTGAGCTGCTGCGCGCCGACAAGCCATTCACGCGAGTGAATCTTGCGGCGACATACGAGGCGCGTCGACGAGCTAGCGCGATGGCGCGCGAGGCCGAGCAGGCAAAGAACGCGCGCAACGGCTTCCACGGCGGACTGGTGCGGGGAATGATCGGCATGGCGCTGGCCGGGCTGACCGGCGGCAGGCTCGCCTTCGGAGGAAAGATTCCGTCGGCGCAGGAGCAGATTCGTCCGCTCTCGCTGCGCCGAGTCGGCATCGCGCTGAAAGAGGCGGAGCAGTTGGCGGCTCAGTCGCGCGACCTTGGCGGACGACCATTGCACGAGGCTCTGATGACAGCGCGTGGCTGGCCGGAGATTGAGCTGGACGGGCGGCTGCTGGTAACGCAGCAGGACGCGCTCTTGATCGGCGGCAAGGTTCAGGCGATGCCAGGATTTGCCGACCACGTCGTCTTCCGCAACTCCGAAATCTGCAAGAGCTGCGGCGAGCGGACGTGCATCGCGATGTGCTCCGGGCAGGCCATTACGCAGGGAGCCGACAACACCATCGCCTTCGAGCGCGAGAAGTGCGTTCACTGCGGTGCGTGCCTGTGGAACTGCGCGCAGGCGGTCGGCGATGGGCGGGGGAATCTGGAGTTTCGCGCTGGCGCGGGTGGTTTGCACTCGGCGGAGAATTGATTTTGATAATGAGCCAGACAATGCCTCCACTATTCGCCATTATCCTTCACGGAGGACGCACACCAATCACCCGATTTCAGGTTATCCTGTTCTCGCTGTTCGTTGGGATTGTTATTCTCGAGGGCGTCTGTCAGGAGTTCATAAAGAAGTGGATCAAACGTACTCGTGGCCGCAACTGGCCGACAGCCTCCGCCGTCATTGACATTGTAAGTGTTGCCTTCATCCCGGATGAAACTCCGTCCATGAGAGCCTATCCAGATCTTTCCTATTACCAAGCCACACTCACCTACACCTATCACAATCCAGATCTACAGATGGGCGACTACAGTCGCAACTTCGGCAACGAAGACGACGCCAAGGCCTGGGCGAATTCCTACAAAGGCGAAACCGTCAAGATTCACGTAGACCCGCGCGATCCTACGCGTTCCGTGCTGCGGGAAGAAGACCTTTAGAATAGGACTGAACAAGTTTCAAAGATTTTCCTCGGGGGCTAAAGCCCCGATGATTTTGGTTTGTTTATGTACGGGCTGAAGCCCGTACCTTTCAAGGTGGCAATAGAAACATAAGTTATCTAGCATTAGAGATGTTCCCGTGATGGGGTATATCGTCGAGCAAAAGCAGATTCCTCCGCTTCGCTGCGGAATGACAAACAAAAAGTTCAGAACGACAAACAAAAGAAGTGCGAAATAACAAACGAATTGGTTTATAGCAATTTCTGAATTGTGCTAAGAAGGACGAAAGAATGGGACAAGCATTACAAATCGTGGTCTGCGCGGGGATCGTTCCGGATCCGCTGCAGACTTTGGAACCAGTCGCCGGACCAAACGGGCCGGGGCTGAAGAATGAGATGGTGTTGCCTGCGGTGCTCGATCCGTGGGCGGCGTGCGCGCTGTATGAGGCGGCGCAGTTGGTGGCCAAGAACCCCGGCAGCAAGCTGTGGCTGGTCTCGCTCGGCCCGAAGGCCAAGCTACAGCAGGTGATGATGACGGTGGGGCAAAAGGCGGCGTTTGAGCTTGTACCGGTAGACGGGCCGATCGGCGGCTTTCCCGATGCGTACTCGACGGCGGCTGCGTTGGCCGAGGCGATTGCGGCACTGCCGGGTCTCAACCGCGACAACCTTCTGCTCTTCGGCGGATGGGAGTCGGCGACGCGCGGTGCGGGCGT
>CAZPZL010000389.1:0-2983 GCA_964590925.1 uncultured Granulicella sp. | reverse complement strand
GCCAGCCCGTCACCGAATACGTCTTGCTGAATCCCGAAAGTACAATCGTCCGTTCTCTCATGCCCGGCAGCGTGGCGGCGCAGATGTGCTCCGCGCCGTCGTAGACGAAGTACTCATAGATCTCGTCCGTGATGAGGAACAGGTCGTGCTCGATGCACACTGCTGCAACGGCCTCAAGCTCGGTACGGTTGAAGATCTTGCCACTCGGATTGGCGGGCGTGTTGAGCAGGATCGCCCGTGTTCGCCCTGTGACCGCAGCCTTCAGAGCATCGACATCAAGCGACCAATCGGGCTCCGCAAGCGGCACCAGGATCGGGTTCACGCGCATCGACTGCATCGTGACTGCATGGTAGCCGTAGTACGGCTCGAACAGCAGAACGTCGTCCTTCGGATTCAGCAGCGCCATGACCGCTGCGTGCAAGCCGCCTGTCGCTCCCGAGGCGACCATAACCTCACTCTCCGGGTTGTAGTGGAGCCCGTAGTCGCGGAGCTGTTTGTCTGCGATTGCCTGCCGCAGGCGCCCAATCCCGTCGCAACGCGTGTAAATGTTGTCGCCATTGTGAATGGCCTGAATCGCGGCGATCTGAACGACATCCGGGACCGGGGTATCGCACACGCCCTGCGCAAGGTTGATGCCACCAATGCGGTCGCACTCGGTGGTCATAGCGCGAATCTCCGACTGGAGCGCGCCAGGGGCAAGTTGGCTCAGAGACAGGCTTGAGGCAGCTGAAGCTGTGGGCATTGGGGAAGATCCTTATTCTGACATCTTACATATTGGAGGCCCGGACAAAGCTTTGTCCGCAGTGGGGTTTATCAAGTTGTACTCAAACTTCCAATACGCCGCGGACGCCTGCAAAGCCGAACGGCGCATCCTGTGGCGGATGCGCCGTTTCCAGTTGTCTGCGAGCGAGAGGACCTGGTTACCGGGCGCCTTCGCCGCGGCTTAGTGTCCGCGAGTGTCGGCCAGGGCCTGGTCGATCATCTGGTAGAGCTTGCTGCGGTCGAGGACCTCGACGAACGGCGCGCCCTTGCTGTTGGCGGTGACCACCCAAATGGTGGGCGTGTGCTCAATGCCAACGCGCTGGCCCAGCGCATAGTCAGCCTTGACCAGGGAGGCGAGCTTGCCCTGGGGATCGACAGCAAAGGGCAGTGCGAGTCCGTGGCTCTTTGCGTAGGTTTCTGAGTATTGGGTCAGATCGCCGGGGTTATTGATGGAGATCTGGTTGGCGAAGATGTAGTCGCGATATTCGTCCCCGATCTTCTTGCTTTTGGTGTCGAACCAGCGGGCGTTGACCGCCGCATTGAAGCTCCAGTTATGCATGGGGAGCGGGAAGTCGTGGCGGACAAGGGGGATGTTGTACTTGGCCGCAGCCTCGCGGACGAGGGGGTTCGCGCGGGCGCAGTCGGGACACTCCATATCTTCAAACTCGACCATGGCCACGCGTGCGCCGGCTGGCGGGCGGAGAGCCGCAGGATCGAGGACCCTGGTTGTTGCCGGGGCGCCAAACTGGGCATGCGCGGTGGCTGAAAGCAGCAGGGTTGCGGCGGTGAAGGCCAGAAACAGGCCGGTGCGGTTGCTGCGATTCCGGACGGAAGGGGCAAAGGCAAAGAAACGTAGCATAGTAGTTGGACGACTCCCTATCTTGATTGTAACGGGATAGATGCGAGAGAGTTGCGGTTATTGGCGGTCACGGCGGTGTGCAGCCATCCATTGGCGCCATTTGTAGTCGGCAAAGACGGATGCGGCCACCAGAACGACCACGACGACAATGACAATGATCTTCATTACGGCTCAAGGATCGGACGAGTGAGGTGCGCTGACTCCAGTTTAAAGCCATGATTTGGAGTTTCTCCAAGGTTGACCCACCAGATGCTGCTGCAATCGCCGAAGTTCGGTGGAGACAGGGCGCGTGCATTACCCTAATCGCTGCAGGCTCTTCACACTTTGGGGGATTCTACTTGCGTATCGTCCTTTCGAATATCGGCACCCTTGGCGACATCAATCCGTTGATTGCGATTGCGCTGGAGCTGAAGCGGCGCGGGCATGTACCGGTGATGGCGCTACCGGCGGTCTATGAGACGAGGATCAGGCCGCTGGGCCTCGAGTTCCACTCAGTTCGGCCGGATATCGATCCCAACAACAGCCTCCTGGTGGAGATGATCTACGACGTAAAGAAGGGCACAGAGACGGGGCTGCGGGAGTTTCTGTTTCCTGTGCTGCGGCAAACGTACGACGATCTTCTTGACGCGGCCACGAAGCCTGAGCGCGCCGATCTGCTCCTGCTGGGTGAGCTGAACTATGCCGGGCCGCTGGTGGCTGAAGTGACGGGGATACCGTGGGCCAGTTATGTGCTTGCGCCACTCTCGTTCTTTTCGGCGTTCGATCCTCCGGTTCTTCCGCCGTATCCGCGGCTTGCGAGGGTAGACAGGGCTGTACCTGGATTTGGGCGGGTGATCAAGCGGGTGGCGCGGTTTGTGAGCCGGAAGTGGTCTCAGCCTATCTACGATCTGCGCCACGAACTGGGATTGCCCAAAGGCGCAAATCCTCTGTTCGACGCCAAGCACTCGCCGAACCTGGTGTTGGCGTTGTTTTCCAGCGTGTTGGGCGCGGAGCAGAAAGACTGGCCGCCGAATACGCTCATTGCGGGATTCTGCTTTTACGATGCGGACGCCGGGAACTCGGCGCTTCCGCCGCAGTTGGAGAAATTTCTGGCCTCGGGCGAGGCGCCGGTGGTGTTCACGCTGGGCTCGGCTGCGGTGCTGGCGGCGGGACGGTTCTATGAGTATTCGGCGCAGGCGGCGATGCGGATGGGGGTACGGGCTGTGCTGCTGATCGGTTCGGACCCGCGCAACCGGCCTGAGGCGGCATTGCCGGATTCGATTTGCGTGGCAGAGTACGCGCCTTATTCGGGATTGTTCCCAAGATCAGCGCTGGTGGTGCACCAGGGCGGCGTGGGAACCACGGCACAGTGCCTGCGCGCGG
>CAZPZL010000388.1:0-2987 GCA_964590925.1 uncultured Granulicella sp. | reverse complement strand
GGTCCCTTGGGACGAAATACAGCTCATCGGGAATTTGTTGGTTGGCTGCGATGGCGTCGTTAATCGCTATCAACGCAGGCTGCAATGCCCCTTGATGCAGGTATGCCGTTGCGAGAAGACCATCCACCTGCGTCAAGCCGCGCCAATACGAAAGCTGCTTGGCGTATTGAACTGCCTGACCGTAGTCGGATACCGCTTGATCCCACTGACCCATTCTCTGGTAAACGCCAGCCCTGGTTTGGTAAAGCTCATAGAGATGCCCGGCAAGATGATAATCGCTCACTCGACGCAAATCCTCGTCGGCCAGCGCCAGCGCTTCTTTGTTCTCTCCGAGACCGCTAAGGGCCTCGATCTTGGCCGTAATGGCAATCGTCGGATACGCTGCGCCGCGGGTTTTCCCGGCCACTTTGATCGCTTCATCAAGCGGCCCAAGGGCCTCCTTGTACTTTTGCAGTTCGACCAAGCCAGTGCCGTACATGCTGGCGTATCGAATGTGAGCGCCTGGGTCCGCGGCTTTCGCGATCATCCAAGCTCTAACCACCTTCTTCTTTGCGGTCGCAATATCGCCCAGCAAGAACGCGGCGATTCCCTGTTCGCCGACTGCTCTGGATGCCAACAAATAATGGCGTTGGCGAAGAGCTAGCGTCTCTACATCTGTCCAGGTCTTCTGCGCCATTCCTGAGTCATAATTAACTTCGAGCATCCCGAGGATTGTCAGAATGCGAAGCCGTGTCTCAGGTTCCTGCGCCTCGGGGAGCGCTAAGTCATGCGTCAGGATCACAATTTGGGCTGGAACGCTAATTGACGACTCGCTATGTGCAGGCATTTCGCTTACACGTGCGTAGAGCGCCTTCGAGAGCTGATGTCTCTGTGTGAATTGAACTTCGGCCTGTCTATAAAGAGGCTCCGCCTCTATCCAGCTATTCAGCCACGACTTCTCGTCGGCTCGCTCAAGGAGCGCCTCTGGAGAGGCAGGATTCCTCCAGCGGAGGACTTGGCATCCGACAACACCCAACAGGACGGCCAACAGCAAACCGGTAGCCGTGCGAAGGGTGGGGGGAACAGCGATTCGCATAGCAACCCGTTACTTATTTGGTATGGTGCCAGAATTTAATCCTCAGATCAAGCTTGGCTCGAATGCTTCCTTCAGTAGCAGGAGGTACTGTTTTTAGCACTTTCAAGCCGGCCCGAGTCGGCGACCTCTACCGTGGCGGCAAGCTGGAATATCGTAAGTTATTGAAATCAAGCAAAATGAATGGCTCCTTTTGAAAAACTGTAGTCCTCTTCCGCAGAACGGCCGAGGTCGTCGGTTTGTTAAGAGCTCAACACGGGTGATACGGAAACGGTCATTCGGAAACACCGACGCATACAGAGACCTGAACTCGTGATTTGGGGCTCAAACGGGAGGACGGTTTGCGACCGGAACTCTCGCCGTGGTACGCTTCCTGTAGTTGGCGATGAATTCCTCGTAACGGAATCCGCCACAGAGTGGTAGGTCCACGTTAGTGTCGGCGTTCGCCGGCTTGTCAGTATGAAACCTACCATCGAAATCCTCATCAGCTCCCCACTCTCTGGTTCAGAGGCAGCGGCTTTGCGCGATCTCGTGATCGAGATCGGTGCGCCTGCGCTTATCCTCGCGAACTTTGAAGTCACCTGCGCGGGTGCAGCACACGAGATCGACTTTGTTGTGATCACCGAAATCCGCGCAGAACTCATCGAACTGAAGAACATCACAGCTCCGGTGAAAGGTGGCGTTAACGGCCCCTGGCTAATCGAGACGTTACCAGGTTCCTTTGTCCCGTATCTCGGATCAAACCCATGGGAGCAAGCCAGAGATGCAAAGTTAGCGCTCAGCGACGCCATGCATGCGTACGGTCGGACAAGATCGGGGGTCCCCGGACCAGCGAAGCGTCGCTATTACGAGCAATTCGATGCAAGCGTATCTGTCTACCCCAAGCTGATGCCGGGATCGCAGGTCTGCAGCGGCAATTACAAGGCGTGGGTTCGGTCCTTTCCTGATACAGTCCAAGCTCTCAATTCTCGGCCCCTGCCAATACAGACGACATGGAAAATCAGCGATTGGAGACAGTTTGCGATCGAGTACCTCGGCCTCATCCCAGCATCGCTTTCAGAGGCAATCGACCCTGCTGTGTTCCGGGCGAATCAGGTTGTTACGGAATACGCGGCCAATATGCGGCGCCCCGCTATCGCCGCGCTGTTGCCAACCCTGGAGCAGGAAGTTGTGGGCCAAAATGTCATTAGCAACCTTCGGGGTCCAGGGGATGTGCTACTTCTCGGTCGTAGCGGGCTCGGGAAATCGTTTCACCTAGATCACTATCGCCGAGCATGTTTTGAATTTAATGAGGTTCCTTTCCTACTGCACGCCCGGCATTACCAGGGAGACCTGCATAAAGGTATCTACAAGGGCATCGCGCCTTACACGTCCCTGAGCCCAGCGGAACTACTCGATGCGTCAATGCAGCTCTGCAGGCGTCCAACCCTAATCGTTGATGGGTGGAACGACTGCCCGATGAAGTTGCAGTCCGATTTGGGTAACGATCTTCGAGCTTTCCAACTGCGGTACGCCGCGCGGCTTGTCGCCGCTTCCCAAACGGTTCCGCAGCATGAGTCATTTGCTCCCTTTGCAAAGGTTGAAGTTGATCCGCTGCGAGATGAGCATAAGCAAGCGATCTTTGGATTTCACTCTGACGCGCAAAACGAAAGCATACCAGTTCACTTCTACCAGCAATTCTCCACCGCATTTGACATTACAGTCGCGGCCCGCTGTCAAACCGGCGGCGCCTTCGCCGAGACGCGCGCCGAACTTTACGACTCTTACGTCCGTTCTGTAGTCCCGTGCATCTCGACCAGGGCAGTCGTGCGAAAGCTCGCTCTCTATATGGGCGAGAATCTGAAGCCTGTCCTATCCCTAAGCGATTTCGAACGTCTTATCGAGCAGTTTGTTCGGGAGATGGGTCTGTCCTTTT
>CAZPZL010000387.1:0-3010 GCA_964590925.1 uncultured Granulicella sp. | reverse complement strand
GCGGTGCGGCGGGAGTGGGGCGGGCGAGTGATTGCCATTACCGGTTCAGTGGGTAAGACGACGACCAAGGACGCTGTGGCGCAGGTTTTGGGCGCGAAGTGGTGCGTGTTGAAATCGCAGAAAAACCTGAACAACGGCTTTGGACTACCGCTGCAACTACTCAAACTGGAGCCAGAGCACGATGTCGCGGTCGTTGAGCTGGGGATGAATCACTCAGGCGAAATTGCGGCGCTGGCGCGCATCGCGGAGCCAGATTGGGCTGTGGTGACAAACGTCGCACCGGTGCATCTGGAGTTTTTTGCCGATGGCATCGCGGGTATTGCGCGCGCCAAGTACGAGCTGATCGAGGCACTGCCGGACGATGGCATTGCCATGCTCAATAGTGACGACGAGTTTGTCTCGAAGTTTGGCAAGAGCATCGGCGAGCGCGCCATCTATTTCGGACTGAGCGACTGCGCCGAGGTTCGAGCGGGCAAGATCACGGAACTGGGCGAAGAGGGCATCGTGTTCACCGGGACGGCGCGGGGCGAACGGGTGACGGTGCAACTGCATCTGCTTGGTCGGCACAACGTACACAACGCGCTGGCGGCGATTGCGGTGGGATTCGAGAGCGGGATGACGTTGGTCGAGTGCGCGCGGGCGTTAGGGGAGATGCGCGCGACCGAGAAACGCGGCGAAGTCATCGAGTGGCACGGCGCGAAGATCATCAATGACTGCTATAACTCGAATCCGCGCGCGCTGGATGCGATGGTCGAAGCGCTGATGGCGATGCCAGTCGCGAGCGACGGTCGACGCATCGTCGTTGCGGGCGAGATGCTAGAGTTGGGCGTGGAGAGCGAGGCCCTGCATCGCGCCTGCGGCGTACGAATGGCCGGGCGTGGCGTGGACTTCGTCGTCGGCGTGCGCGGTCTGGCGCGAGCTTTGGTGGAAGGCGCGGAAATGACAGAAGCCATATTCGTGGAGACGCCAGAGGAAGCAGGTGAGTGGTTGAAGGCCAATTTGCGAGCGGGCGATGCGGTGCTGTTGAAGGCCTCGCGCGGCGTGAAGCTGGAGCGCGCGCTAGCTTCCTTGGCCGACTAAATCGCTTTTTGTGAGACAAGAATGCTCTCGATGATTTCGGCGACGCCGTCGTTGCGGTTCGACGCGGTTATCTGCCAGTCGCGCGCACGGGCGATGGCCTTCAGATCGTCGGGTGCGTTTTCCATCACGACGGCGCGACCGGCCAGCTCCAGCATTGAGACGTCGTTCCAGTTGTCGCCGATAGCAAGAATCTCCGCAGGCTCGATGCCACGCGTGGCGACTAGCGCTTGTAGCGCCACCCCCTTTGAGCAGTTAGCGGGCAGAATGTCCAGTATGCTCAGGTCGCGCAACGGATACTCGGTGAGGTGCAACATCAGAATCGGTTCCATCTTATCGATTACTACAGAATTGTGATGCGAGTCGTTGGTTGGTTCGACGTTATCGATGCCCGGCCATCGCGGCGAGGTTGCTGCAATGGATTGGGTGCCCGTGAGTTGTTGCGGCGCCTGTAGCATGGTGGCGCCGGTGCGTCCGGTGGGCAATGTGGAGGCAACGACGCCAGGGCGTTCGAGCAGACGATGCTCGGCACAAGCCATGCGTTCGATAGTGCCGCAGAGCATGGCCTGAATGGGGCAGTTGGTTGGATCAGCAAGCGAGCGTTCGATGGGTGCGATCTGGGCGATGTAGCGCTCGTTGAGCGACATCCAGCGACCGATGCTGGCGTTCAGTTCGTCGAGGTGCTCGACGACCAGTGCGCCGCGCGAGTCTTCGCCGTCGGCTCCGGTGCGGTCGAAGGTGAAGACCAGCGCGTTGCGGAACTCGTCGATGTGGTCGCAGAGCCAGAGCGCCGTGGCCAGCGGAAGCTGGGTGCGGGAGACCAGACGCGACGGAATGGGCTCGACGTTGCCGGTGCCGATGGCGCCAATAGTTCGTGTGACGGTGCCGTTCGAACTGATGAGCGCCAGATCCGACGGCAGGCCTAGCGGACGCAGAACGCGCATGGCGAAGCTGTGACGACGGCCCGTGGCGATGACCACCTCGATGCCCGCGTCGAGGGCGGCATGTAGAGCGCCGTGGTTGCGCGGGCTGATCTGGCCGTCCTCGCCAAGCAGTGTGCCGTCCATGTCGATGGCAATTATGCGCGGCTTAATCACACTCTTCGAGCTGTTTTGTGCCGCTGTTGGCAAGTGGCCCCCAGACTCAAGTATAGCGGCTCGAAGATTGAGCGGCTATTTTGCCGTGACGGGAGCGGCGGGAGCGTCATCATCATCGTCATCGTCGTCGGACGAGGCCGCGCTCATGAGACCTTTGACCAGATCGCCTGCGGAGGCGACGACGCCATCCTTGGCCTTCTTCGGTTTGGGCTTCCAGTCGGTCTGGGCGACGGTCAGGGTGACGGAGTCTACGTCCTTATCGCCGAGCAGGACGTTGGTGGTATCAGTTCCATACTTCGCCAGAATCACTTGATTGGGCATGCTGATGCCAAAGATGTTGTTGGCGGGACCGTCATGTCTACCGTCGGCGGCGTCGGCGACGGTGAGGGTGTAGGAAATATTGCCGGGAAGATATTCAAAGTGAAAGCTGCCGTCGTCGCGGATGGCGGCCATATAGTGGACGGCGGGATTGTCCTTGACTGTGAGGTTGACCTCGCCGACGTTGAGGGTATGGCCGTCGGATTTGGAGACGACGTGTCCGCTAATGTTGTGCAGACTGTGAGAGGGCACGTTGATGATGTTGCCAGCCTGTTCGTCGCCGGCATTGAGCTTGAAGTTTTTGGCATCGGCTCGGCTGAAGGTGTCGCCGGAGTAGACGACGAGCTTGATTCCTGTGCCCCCGTCGCCCATATTGCTGGAGTTGATGCCGATGGCCGTGGCAGTGAGCGAGCCGCGCAGGACATACTCGCCGGAGGAGAGACCGGAGATGCGATAGTAGCCGCGGTCATCAGTCTTCGAGAGTTGCGCGAGGCCGCCCAGGGCGACCAGCAGAATCG
>CAZPZL010000386.1:0-3011 GCA_964590925.1 uncultured Granulicella sp. | reverse complement strand
GCTCAGTACCTCACCCGACAGGCTGATGATCGCTGGCCCATTCACCGCGTCGGTGTTGACTGAGATTGCGCCAGTGACGGGATTGCCAATTACGGTTGGAGCAAACTCAACGCCCAGATCGCAGAAGGTATCGCTGGGTACAACCGCTCCCGTTGTGCAGTTGGTGGTTGCCGGGTCCAGCGCGCCATTGACAAGTGTGGGCGCAGCCAGCGTCATGTTGGCATTGCCGTCGTTCTCCAGCCCTTCGGTCTGGATTGCGGAGACCTTGCTTACGCGCATCGTCGCAAACTGTAGTGCAATGGCGTCTGCGCTGATGCGTCGGACGCGATTGTGAAACATATCAACAATGTAGAGGTTGCCCGTCTGTTCCATGAACAGCGCGTAGGGTCCATACAGACTGGCGAGACTGGCTGGTCCAGCGTCTCCGGTAAACTGCTCGCTGTCGGTTCCTGCAATGGTCAGAATGCTCTGTGTCGACGCATAGACCTTACGTACGCGGTTGTTGCCCGAGTCGGCGATGTACATATTTCCTGCCGGATCGAAGACGACGCTGGCCGGAGCATACAACTGAGCTTCGGTCGCCGCGCCGCCGTCGCCGGAGAATCCCAGCGTAGCATTGCCTGCAACTGTAGAAATCACGCCTCCTGCGCCCACCTTGCGCACCGCGTTGTTGCCCATGTCGGCGATGTACAGCGCCCCGTCACCGCCGACCGTCACGCTCCGCGGAGAGTTCAGCCGCGCCGCCGTTGCCGCTGATCCATCGCCGTAGAAACCCGCAATTCCCGTGCCTGCGAATGTACTGATTGATCCTGTGGTTGCATCGACCTCACGGATCGCATTGTTCCCTGAGTCTGCGATGTACAGGTTCTGCGCTGTATCGAATGCCAGCCCCTCGGGCAGTGTGAGCTTCGCACTGGTTGCGGCCAATCCATCACCGGAGTAGCCCTGCTCGGTGGGCACGCCAGCAACCGTGGTAATCCATCCGCTGACTGCGTCGATGCGGCGGATGGCGTGATTACCAGAATCAGCAAAGTACAGGTTCCCCGCGCCGTCGATGATGATCCCTGCCGGATTGCTGATCATGGCCTCCGTCGCCAGCCCGCCATCACCGGAGTACCCGGGTGTGCCCGTTCCCGCCATCGTCGAGATCAGTCCCGTTGTCGAGTCAACACGCCGGATGCGGTTGTTGCTCGAATCTGATATGTATATATTGCCCGCTGCATCGGCGACTACGCCTGTAGGCAGAAAGATCGGAGCCTGTGTCGCTGCAATGCCATCGTCGCCCGCTTTATAGACCCAGTCGGCGTCTCCGGCCACTGTATCGATGCGCCCGGGGATCAGCACCGAAAGCGAGCCGGTTGCCGTTCCAGTCAGAAACGTTACCCCCAGCACCGCCCCGCCGGAACTCTCCACAACCACTGCGCCGGAACGTCGTCCCGGATACTTCGGCGTAAAGAGAACGCTAACGGTACACTGCTGTCCAGCGCTATAGCTTATGCCCGACGCGCAGCTTCCACCTGCTACAAAGGTGAAGTCGAGATTGGCAATTCCTTGCGTAAGCACCTTGGGAGTCGCCGCAACTTCGCCGGTGGCAATCGTAATCGTAATGTCGAGCGGAGCGGACTGATGTCCCACTGCGGTTACGCCTGCAAACGACGTCGCAGCGATCACCGTGCCCTGTGCCTGCGACTCCGATGCCAGTGCCATCAGACATGCCGCAATCGCCACCAGCCATACGCTCATTCGATGCCCTGCAGGCCAGTGGATCCTCCGCTCGCCAATCGCGCAAGACGACGACAACCTGTATTCCCCATCAACCATGTCCGCGCACCCAACTACTATGCCTGCAGACTAGGCTGTCTGCGGCGAATACGGCATAACCTAATTTGCCAAAGAGCATTACCAAAGTTGCAGGCGGTGGACTCGCGGGTTGTATGCCTGTGCGCCGTGGATTGCAACCACGTTACTTAGAGGAGATCAATTCTGTTCCAAAATGGACCGTGCAGGATTTATATCTTCTGCATCAGTAGGGCAACTCCTCACTTTGGGTGACAATCATGCAGATTTGACCGAGTGCCCCATTTATGACAGATTCACGCGATGAGTGGGTATCGCGCACCGTGCACTCAAGCAGCCTTGTAGGCCGAATCTGATCCAACCCATCGCTGCGGTGCATGGTTTGCAAATCGAAACCGTTTTGTGGGTTCATCCAGAACTAAGCTGAGACGCTACCGCTGCGCAGGGGAGTCGATTCTTTCGAAAAGGAGGAGGATGCGGCCATTCGGAAGGGCGCAGCGGTCGAGCGGGCGAAATCGGGTGGTGCAGGCGTCGAGGAGGTCGGCCTCTGAGAGCTGGCCATAGAGATCGTCGCGTCCGCGCAGAAGGTTTTGGAACATGGGGTCGGAGGCGGGAACCCACTCGACGATGAGATGTCGGCGAGTGAGGCGATGGCAGAGACCGACGATCTGCGGCAGAGGAATCTGCTCCATCAGCAGAAGGTGATGTATGACGGCAAGAAGAAGGACCAGATCGAACTGGGCAGACAGACGCGGAAGCAAGGCGAGCGACTCAGAATTCAACCAACCGACGGCCGGAGTGGGGCGCGCGAGGTCCGCGTGCAGGGTGTGGATGGAAAGATGGCGATCACGCGCCATGCAGAAGAGTCGGTCGGCCGACGACTGATCGCGCTCGATGGCAGTGACTTCCGCGCCAAGCGACGCGGCCAGCGCGCTGAACTCGCCGGTGTTGGCTCCGATGTCGAGGACGCGCGAGGGGTGGGTGGACCCAAGCGCGCGATGCACCCAGACGAACTTCTGGCGAGAGTCTTCGGCGGTGTAGTGAGTGAGGGTGTGGGCGTAGTCGCTCCAGTCCGAAGCGTTCGAGCGCGGCAGGGCGCGATGGGTACGCCGACGCAGCGTGCGCAGGGTACGGCGGAGGACTTGAGTGGCCAGATCGGGATCAATGGGACGAGGATCTTTGGGCGGGACCTCGGCGGGATTGGTCGATGGCTT
>CAZPZL010000385.1:0-3030 GCA_964590925.1 uncultured Granulicella sp. | reverse complement strand
GGCGTGATGGTGACGGGCTTGATGTCGGCGTCGGCGCGCTTGCCGAAGGAGATGGCATTAGACGTCGGTTCTGGCATAGGCGTGGCGACCGGACGCAGGGCTGGCTCTACGGCGCGGGGCTGTGGTGGACGCGCTGGCGGTGGGTCGGGCAGATCGACACGGGTAGACTCTTCGGCGGGACGAGCGGAGAGTGGTGTTGCGGCTGCGGTTAGCTCGGCGGCGAAGGGAGCGGCCGCTGCGGTGGCGGTTGCCAGCGCGGTCAGCGGGGGAGCGTCAACAAGTGTGCGGGGCATCGACTGCCACACCGAGGCAGGAGCATCTGCGGAGGCTTCGGGGGCAGCGTCGGCGGAGGGCTTGCGTCGCTGGCGACCCAGCCAGCCGAACAGGGCGCCGAGCAGCGTTGACGGATCTTCGGAGTGGTCGTCGGAGCGGGGAGAGAGATTCCTCTCGCCGTCGGGTAGAGCGGGATTGTCGGTCGCGTTTTGATCGGGTGTGGGCGATCCTGCGGGCTTGAACGAGAGAGATTGCTGGCTCAGGGCTAACTTTTCAGCCTTGGCTAGTGCTCGGCGATGACGCCAGCTTTGCCAGCGGTCGGTGAGCGGCTGTAGCAGGGAGAAGTGCGCCTCAACCCACTCGCGCCCGGTGTGCAGAGTGAAGGAACTGGCAAGATAGAGCGAGATAGCAACCATCAGGCCAACGACGATAGTGGCTCCGAGAAGATTCAGATAGTGAACCATCGAGTCGGCGAACAGGCGTCCGGTGACTCCCTCGATGGGCAGGGTGTGTCGCCAGAGGAGCGCACGCGGGATCAGGCCGATGGCGGCAGGAGCAAAGACCAGCCACAACGCCAGGCCTAGCGAACGGGCAAATACGGAGCCTGCGGGACGATTACGCATCCAGCAGAGACCAATGCGCGCGAGAACGATGGGAAGGAAGAAGGCGCTGATGCCGATTGCCTGCAGAATGACGTCGGCCAGCCATGCGCCGATCAGTCCGGTCCAATTGTGCGCAGGGCCATGTATGCGAGCCGCCAGATGATTAGCGAGAGTGGCGTGAGTGACGGAGGGAGCCAGTGCAGCAGGTGCCAGGCCGCCGACGGTATCGACCGATGGGTCAGTTGGGGTGTAGGAGACGAGAGCGAGCAGAAGCAGTACGGACGCAACCAGTACCACGAGGCCGAGAATCTCGTTGAGGCGGCGGTTGCGGGTTGGAGTCGAGACCAGTTTGAGTGGCTTCATGTTAGGTACACGGGGGCCGGTCGGCGCTTAAAGTGCATCCGCACGTTCACCAGCGGCATACACAGCGATGCTAGAAGTCGATGACGCAATCAAACGGAGTGCCTAAACCACCAAAGTTACCTAGATTATCCCAGAGACGACGCCAAGAAGGAGAAAAGATTCAGAAGGGGGACTCAGTATGCAAACCTGGGGAGTGGGTAGCATCTATCCCCTCAGCAACACAGTTCGCGGCTAGATCTGCGCGCGGAACCATTCAGGCGGCCAGAGATTGTTCATCCGAAAACACACAAGTCCAGGACAGAGCGACGCAAAAGGATTATTTATGCCAAATCAGATGCCAAACACTACTGGAGGTACAGTGAGCCGAAAAGCAAATCTCCCTGATTGATTGAACCGGATTGAATTAAATCGATTGGCAGAAATTGACTGATGGGGTCAAGTGTGCGGATGGGGCGCCGATAGAAGGTGTGTGTGCATATTTTTGTTTGCGCATGCTGGCGGATGCCATTTGCCAGATGGTTCTCCTCCGTCGGATCACGTTCAGCACCGCAGATGTGCGTGTATGTAACACGGCCTGTGTGCGACCGTGTCAGGAAACGGCCATCTGGGAACGGCCAAGAGGATGCTACGGATGCTACGGACAACGCTGCAAAAGATGGGGCTCAAGCAGAAGATAGTAATAGGATTTGGATCTCTGCTGGCGATTATTGCGGCAATGGGGATTATTGGCTATCGCTCGGCGGTGATTAATGAGCAGTTGGCCAGTAATGCACGTCTGTACTCTTCGATGAACGATATGGCTCGCTCTCTACAGCAGTCGATTCTGCTGATTCGCGTGGGCGAGCGCGATGTGCTGATGGGCCGCGACAACGACGCCACGCATCTATTCGAGCATGGAGAAGCAAACTTTAACCAGACACTGGAAGGGTTGAGGCCGCTGATTCCTACGGCTGAGGACAAGGGACTCTTTGATCGAGTGGTTGAGACGGATAACGCATACTTCGAGCGCAATCTAAAGGTTTTGAACGTCTACCGATCCGGGGATACTCGGGGCGCGATTGAAATGTTCAAAGGACCGGAAGGCTTGGTTGCGTCCAATGGCATAACCAACTCCATGGACGCACTGTCGAAGGCATTTGAAAGTCAGCGACAGGACGCGCTGAGCCGAGAGATTGCAACCGACAGCTGGTTGAAGAAGCTGATGCTAACTCTGGCATTGGTTGGAATGGCTTTGGGATTGGCAATCGCGTTTGTGATATCGAAGTCGATCCTGCACGCTATTCATCAGATGTCAGAGATGATCGAGACTGTCTCATCGAACAATTTGGTTGTGGAGGACATGAAGGTCGAGAGTGACGATGAGATTGGACGGGCAGCCGAGGGACTGAACAAGATGAAGAACAACCTGCGGCGGGTGATTCTGTCGATCGCATCGACTGCAGAGAATGTTTCGGGATCGAGCGAAAAGATCTCGGCGATGGCATTGCAGTCAGCGGGAAGCGCGGAGAATCAGAAGCAGCAGGTGGTGCAGATTGCAACCTCGATGCACGAGATGGCAGCGACTGTGCGCGAGGTCTCAAAGCACTCGAATACAGCGGCAAAATCGGCCCGGAACGCAGCCAACATTGCGCGAGAAGGCGGCAAAATCGTTGAGGAAATGCTCGACAGAATGCATGGCATCGCGCAATCGGTGCGGACTTCGGCGGTCAATATCGAACAACTGGGATCGCGCTCTGATGAGATTGGCAGGATTGTGGGCGTGATCGACGAGATTGCCGAGCAGACCAACCTG
>CAZPZL010000384.1:0-3037 GCA_964590925.1 uncultured Granulicella sp. | reverse complement strand
CCGTCTCATTGGGGCCCGTGAAGTAAGACATCTTGAGCGGACCCGTGTCACTGCGGTTGATCCAGTCGAGCCGGGCATTTGCCGCAGCCAGCATGAGCCAGGCGCGCGCGTCGTGGGGGCCCAGCGCCAGGGCACGCTCGGTCACGAGCTGAATATCCTTGCTGGCATCATCGGTCGAAGGCATACCTCCGGCCGAAAGGCCAAAATCGGTCATGGCGTAGTCGGTCCATAAATCGGTGCGAGCCAGACCAAGCCTTGCAGCAAGACTCGCCTGATTGTGAGCCGCGCGGACGGTTCGCCATTCATCGGCGGTACTCGGGAAATAGGGTAGCTGAGGCCAAGCGAGCTCACTCGCGACGATCCAAACGGCGTAGCAGCCGACAATGACTGCCAGGATGATCGCCGAAACGCGGAGCTGGGTAGCGGACGCTTGGGCCATGACAGGAATGTGCAGGTATCGTTCGAACCAAGCGATACCTAACATCCGGCTGACTAAAGGACCAGAACCTGGTCGTGCTCGAACACGAGGCACGTCAGTTTACCGGTTGCGTAAGCGCCGGTATCGATATTGATGCGGTTGGGATGAAATTCCGGCTCACGCACTGGCGTGTGACCGTGAACAACAATTTTACCGAAGTCGTCCTCACAGAGGAGAAAATCCTCGCGAATCCAGAGCATGTCCTCCTCCCGTTGTTGCGCCAGCGGAATGCCGGGACGGACGCCGGCATGCACGAACATAAAGTCACCGCAGGTAAACGACGTCTTTAGGCTTGCCAGAAACTTTCGGTGCACCGCCGGCAGCGCGATTGCCAGTTCCTGCGCGAGTTCTTCTTTTTCTGCGGCGCTCGTATTGATCTTTGGTTTTAACCCATAGGACATCAGCGTTTCGAGCGCACCGAGCGGTCGCCACTCGTCGAGAATCCGAGGATTACGCAGAAAGCCCTCGACATAAGTCTCGTGATTGCCACGCAGAAGCACCATGCGGTGGTGCTGACTCCGCGCAATGAGGTAATCGATCACCTGGCGGGATTGCGGTCCCCGGTCGATGTAATCACCAACGAGGATTTCGAGCGAATTCGCTGGCGGATCGCGCTTGAGGTCGGCGTCGATACGCGAGAAGGTTTGCTTAAGCAAATCCGCGCGGCCGTGCACGTCACCGATTGCATAGAGGCGCAGGTGCGGCGGCACTTTCGGTAACCGACGCTTAGAGCGCGAGTTCAATAACGCCAACAAGAAACCAGCCTCACAGAAGTCCCTTCTTTATCAGTACTTCCTTCGTTAATAAACCGCCAAAACTATGGCACACATTTGAATTGAATTACACCGCGCGCTCAAACGTGATCCCAAATCTTTGCGGGTATTGCTGCCCCCAAGGCGTCAAGGCTTTGGGGAAAAAACGTGCGCAAAGCGCTCAAAATACTTGCTGCAGCCGGTCTGTTGGCGAGCGTGCTCGTGAGCCAGACGGCGTCAGCCGCGTTCTTCAGCTACCCGCGTATGCTCGAAACTGATGCGCACATCATGCGGATCCAGTTTGCGAGCCCGGCATTGCCACCGTTCGCCCACAGCATGTTTTGCGTGCAATATCCGTCGGATTGCGAGGTCCGGCATATTGCGTTTCGCGGCGGCAGGATGGCGATGACTGTGCGGCGTTGGCTTGATCTCGTCGAAGTCAACTCCGACGTTAATCACAGCATCATTCCGCAGGCCGATAATAGCGGACCTGTCGGCGATAAGTGGCTGATTTCGCCGTCGCACGGCGACTGCAACGATTACGCGGTAACCAAGCGTCACGAGCTCCTTGCGCGTGGCTGGCCATCACGTGCCCTGTTGCTGGCTGAAGTCGTCACCGCGTGGGGCGAGCATCACCTGGTTCTGGTTGTGCACACCCAGCAAGGGGATTTTGTTGCGGACAGCCTCCAGCCGCACGTCTACGTGTGGGCCAATGCCAACTATCAGTGGGTCCGAATTCAGTCTCCGGCGAATCCGCAGTTCTGGGCCAATGTTGGCCGGGCTACCGCTGTCTGATTGATTTAATTTTCTTCGACGGCGGACCGCTTCAAGGCCCGCTGTCACCCTGCCCCAAAAAGGCTAGCAGGCTCAAACATCGCACATGCTCGATAGTGTCTTGCCGGCCGTACGGCTAATACTGCAACCTCAACCTATTGCAATGTACGACTGAGGCGTTGGGCAAAACCCATTCCAACGATTGCGGCGGCGACAATCGCGACAGAGGTTGTGAGCAGGCTAAAATCCGTAAATGCCTCGATCAGAAGCGTTACGCAACAGCCGGTCGCACCGGCTGAATAAAACGAATCACGGCCCCGCTCAAAGGCACCGCGCAGGAGAAGGCCAATCACCGCAAGTGCCAATAACGCTCCCATAACAAGCCCGGGTCGTCCCATTTCAATTGATGCTTCCGCCGCAAACGTAGGCGTAAAGGATGGTTTCTGATCATCGGTGTCTGCATAGGCGGGCAACAGCGCGCTGAATGTGCCGGCTCCGCTTCCACGCCAATTATCGGCAATCATTCGTTCGGCGAGGGAGACCTGCGCCTGCGCGCTGTCTGAAGAAAACCGCAGAGTTGGCTCCGTCGACGAAGTATTGTGCGTAGTAGTCGCGACGACGACAGCGACGATAACAGCACCAACCAGGGCGATGATGGCTGCCCAGCGGCCAAGTCCCAAGCGACGAATGAAAATGATGATTAACAGCGTAGCGATGCCAAATGCAGCCGCGAAGCAAACGGGTGGCGGCGCGAAAAAATCAACGGTGATTGCGCAGATTACAAATCCGAATAGTGAAACTCCCAGCATTTGCAAGAATACTCGCCAGGAAATCTGTCCAGTCAATCTGCGTGTTTCGTAGCGTTCGACGGCGCGATCGACGGCAGTTGCCGTAAGTGTTACTCCGAGACTTGCCAAAGCTGCGCAGGAGGCCTGAGCCTCTGAACTGTTGAATGATGAAATCAGGTTCGAACCGGCAAAACGATCGAAGATCAATAAGAGAGCACCGACTGTCGCAACGCTGGCAAGGAGCG
>CAZPZL010000383.1:0-3064 GCA_964590925.1 uncultured Granulicella sp. | reverse complement strand
ATGCCGGAATCACCCGCGACGGGTTGATGATGAGCATGAAGCGGGCAGATTGGGACGGGGTGCTCGAAACCAATCTGACCGGCGCATTTTTGCTGACGCAGGCCGTGTTGCGCCCCATGCTCAAGAACCGCTGGGGCAGAATCGTGAATATCGCCAGCGTTGTGGGCCGCACCGGACAGGCTGGCCAGGTGAACTATGCCGCGTCGAAGGCCGGGCTCATCGGTCTGACCCGTTCCATGGCCCGCGAAGTTGCTTCGCGCGGAATCACCGTGAATGCAGTAGCGCCCGGTTACATCGAAACGCCCATGACGGCGGTGCTCGATGAAAAGCTGCGGGCCGCGATGATTGCGACCATCCCGCTGGGTCGTCCCGGAACAGAACTGGAGATTGCCCAGACGGTCGCGTTCCTCGCTTCCGAAGCGGCAAGCTATATTACGGGCACTGTTCTGGATGTAAACGGCGGAATGTTCATGGGGTAGTGGGCGTTAGCGAAACTATCCCGAAACCGCAGTGCCCCAGGCGACGCGACACCCAGGAGAGCGACGACCCGGCAAGGTACTCACCGGGGCACACTGGGTCTGGTTTCGCTCGGGAGTCGGGAATGCGTCTGGTGACGGCCGCATCCCCCGAGTCTTCTTCCTGGATCTCCCTCACCGTGGCGACGCGAATTTTCCGCATTCGAACGCCCCGGTCCTGGTGCATTCAGAGTTCCCCTGTCCGATGAGGATCTTATCGTGGTACAGTTGCGTTTTTACGCTCTTATTCCTATGAATCGGAGCAGCAACTGAGACTCCAGTCATCCGGGGTTGAATTCACTGGGCGGTTGCCACACTCCGGTCCATCGGCTTGATGAGGTGGGCGGGACAACTCAACGGAATGACTGGAATCTTCCTGGAGTTTCAGTCCAATGCAGTTTTCTACGATCGGTTCCTGTCTTGAAGAGGGGATGCTCGGGCAAAGCGAGAATCTCGCGCCGCTTTCCAGAACTTCGAATGTCTGGGTTTGCGGCGGAAGCACATGTTGCTGCAGCGCGGAACCGATAGAAATAGCGAGGCGGTGTGCATGGCGACGCAAGCGACGGGTGTGAAGGGCGTCGAGTCGATCTCGACCGAGTGGGGAGAAGGACCGCGCTACCTGGTGCGGCAGCCGATTCTGGACCTGCGAGGAAAGGCTCACGGCTACCAGATTTTGTTGCGCAATGGCCTGGAAGGGGAGTTTCACGGAAGCGACCCTGTGCCGTCCCATCCCCGATTCGACAACGCGGTCCATTTTGGACTGGAAGAAGTGACGGGTGGGCTTCCCGCGTTTGTGAATTGCACCGGAGAAGCATTGACCGAGCAGTTGGGGGATCGACTTCCCCCCAATCTGACCGTACTTGAGATTCGGGAGACGACGGAATCTGCGGCGAATTTGATTGCGATTTGCCAAAAGCTGAAGGCGCTTGGCTTCCGGCTGGCTCTGCACGATTTTATCTGGACGCCCGGTCACGAGCCGCTGGTGGACATCGCCAACTATATCAAGGTTGACTTTGCCGCCACGGACGAGAAAAAACGCCAGGCTTACACCCGTCAGCTCAGCGGCAAGACAACCGCCCTGATCGCCACCGGGATTGAGTCGCAACCGGACTATCAGCAGGCCAAGAGTGAGGGGTTCAAGCTCTTTCACGGGTATTATTTCTGCCATCCTACCCTGCTCAAGAGCCGAAGCATTCCTGCAAGCCGCCTGTTTCACATCCAGATTCTCAATATGCTGTACAGCCCCGCAGTGGATTTCCGCAAGCTGAGCGAGTTGGTCAAGCAGGATGCGGCGCTCACCTATCGGCTGCTGCGGTTGGTGAATTCGCCTCTGTGCGCGATTCGCCAAGAGGTTCGGTCGGTCGAATCGGCTCTGCTGGCGGTCGGCGAAGATAATTTCCGCCATATAGCCACGCTCGCTATTGCCAATGAAATGAACGCAAATCAGCCGTTGGAAGTGTTGCGCATGGCATTTGTGCGGGGCCGGTTCTGCGAACTGGCGGCGGCGCAATGTGCCCTGGATCCCGGCGAACAGTACCTGCTTGGACTGCTCAGCCTTCTTCCCGCCATGCTGTGTGTATCGATGGATGACCTGACTCCAGCTTTGCCCTTACGCGAGAGTATCCGCGAGGCTTTGCATGGGACAAGAAATCGCGAGCGCAAGGTTCTGGACTGGCTGGAAGCGCATGAGATTGGAGACTGGGCAACTTCGGATGCGATTGCTCAGTCCAACAACCTGAACCGAGACCAACTGGTCCATCACTATTCGCAGGCAGTGATCTGGGCGGATTCCGCATTGAGCTCCATCGCTTAGCCGGCTTCGCCGGCCCCATTGCGGCTATGAGCGGGAAAGTCGTCCATCGGTTCCTGCTCCCTTCTTCGGGATAGGCATCTGCAAGTCATTCTTTTTTCAATAGGGTGCGGATCACTCCGCGCCCTAATTGGATTGCTCGGCATTTTTCGGAGGGCAGTCTCCTGGCCCGCAGCGAGAGCATTTCGTCGAATTGCCCCCAGCTTCATCCCCAATTCGGAGGAGTATTCCGAGGATTTGGGGAAAAGTTTGCCCGGTAAAAGCTGGCTTCGCCACCGGAATGAGAAAAGTGTCCATTTGCAACACTTACTCACGTTGTTCTAGCATTCGCCGATGACTCATCCGGGATGGTGTGTATGAGTAACCCGGCTGCGGAGAAACTTGGACCTGAATCTTTGAAGGTTGAGAGCGTGCCTGTGGAGTGGGCTGGCGGTTTGCGCTATGTGGCGCGTCAACCAATTCTGGACTTGAAGGGGCGGGTTCACGCCTACGAATTGCTCTTTCGTGCTGGCCCGGAAGCCGCCTTTCGCGGCGATGGAGATATGGCTACTCGCACCATGCTCGACAATACAGTCATTTTCGGTCTGGAGAAGTTGACCGCCGGACTGCCTGCATTTGTGAATTGCACGCGCGAGGCACTCACAGACCAACTTGTCGATGTGCTGCCTCCCAGCATGACCGTGCTGGAAGTTCTGGAGACTCTGGAACCAACTCCTGAACTGATTGCCGCATGCCGTCA
>CAZPZL010000382.1:0-3066 GCA_964590925.1 uncultured Granulicella sp. | reverse complement strand
TTACAGGAACACCCCGGGACGGGGCGCACGCTGGCCCATGCAGCGACGGGTAAGGTGGTGATCGAGGATCTGGCGCGCTCGCTGGGCATACGCAGCGTGCACGTAATCGACCCGATGGAGGACGCGGCAAAGTTTGAGGCACTGATTCGGTCCTGCCTGGAGAAGCCAGAGATTTCGGTGGTGATTGCACGGCGAAATTGCCTGCTGGCCAACGGCGCGATCCGCGTGTATGAGAGGAATAATGAGCAGCAAGCCGACTAATGTAGTCATCGCAGGATTGGGAGGACAGGGTGCTATCAAGGCCACGGACATTCTTGCCGATGTCGCCTTCAGCGCCGGTCTGGACGTGAAAAAGAGCGAGCTGCACGGGATGAGCCAGCGCGGCGGCTCGGTATCGAGCGACGTGCGATTTGGCGAGCGCGTCTTCAGCCCGATGGTGCCGGAGGGCGAGGCGGATTATCTGGTGGTGCTCGCACCGGATCAGGTTGTGGTCAATCAAGCCTCGCTGCGCAAAGGGGGCGTGCTGATTGATCCTTCGCTGATCGACGAGACAACGCTGACGAACAAGAAGAGTATCAACGTAGCTCTACTGGGCGTGTTGAGCTGGCACCTGCCGTTTCCCGTCGAGTCATGGGCTGCAGCGCTCAAACGCAATTTGGCGGAGAAGTTGCACGAGGCGAATCTACGCTCGTTTGCGCTGGGCCGCGCCGTCAAAAGTGGTAATGAACAGAATCTGAACAGCGGACAAGTGAGATGAGTTCAATCATGGAAGCGAGCGCCGTTGCGATACATCCCGCAAGCGAGCCGGATTACATTGCCGTAGCGGAGCTACGCAAGCTGCAGTTGCAGCGGTTAAAGGCCGTGGTGACGAGGGCCTGGCAGCAGGTCAAACTCTTCCGCACGCGTATGGATGAACTTGGGCTGACGCCCGACGACCTTCTCTCGCTCGATGACATTCGCAGGCTCCCCTTTACCACCAAGAGTGATCTGCGCGACACCTATCCGTTTGGGCTGATCGCCAGCCCGATGGAGGACGTGGTGCGGCTGCACGTCTCCAGCGGGACGACAGGCAAGCCGATTGTAGTGGCGTACACCAAGGAAGATCTGGACGTGTGGACCTCGGTTGCAGTGCGGTGTCTTGCTGGCTGCGGGCTGCATCGCGGAGACGTCATACAGGTCGCCTACGGCTACGGCCTCTTCACCGGTGGGTTGGGCGCGCACTACGGTGCTGAGGCGCTGGGTGCGACGGTGGTTCCGGCGTCGGCGGGCAAGGCGGATCGGCAGATCATGCTGATGAAGGACTTTGGCGTGACGGCAATGTGTTGCACGCCATCGTACTTTCTGCACCTGATCGAATGCGCCGAGGCGATGGGCATCGACCTGAAGGAGCTGCCCATACGCGCAGGAATCTTTGGCGCCGAGCCGTGGACCGAAGGGATGCGCAAGCGCATCGAGAAGACCAGCGGCATCGAGGCCTTTGACATCTATGGGCTATCAGAGATTATTGGCCCAGGGGTTGGCTGCGAGTGTCGCCAACATCAGGGGCTGCACATCTTCGAGGACCACTTCTACCCGGAGATCGTCAACACTGAGACGGGAGAGCCACTGCCGGACGGAAGCGAGGGCGAGCTGGTGTTGACCACGCTCAACAAGCAGGCGATGCCGATGATTCGCTATCGCACGCGCGATATTACACGCATCCTGCCAGGCCGCTGCGAGTGCGGACGCACGCTGCGCCGCATCGACCGCATCGGTCGCCGCAGCGACGATATGCTGATTATCCGCGGCGTCAACATCTTCCCATCGCAGGTGGAGACGGCGCTGCTAGAGGTGGAAGGAACGCTGCCACACTACCAGATCGTACTGACGCGCGAGCACGGTCTGGACAAGATGGAGGTACAGGTCGAGGTCACCGCTCAGATGTTTACCGACAAGATCGGAGCCATGCAGGGCCTGCACGACCGGCTACAGGGCGCGCTGGACCGTGTGCTAGGCATACGCGTGCGCATCTCGCTGGTCGAGGCCAACACCATCGAACGCAGTGAGGGCAAGGCTAAACGCGTCATTGATCGGAGAAGCTTATGAAGATTCATCAGATCTCGCTGTTTATTGAAAACAAGCCGGGACATGTTGCCGCACCGGCGCGGGTGCTGGCCGAGGCGGGCGTCGACATTCGCGCACTGTATCTGGCCGACACTCAGCAGTACGGGATTCTGCGCTTCATCGTATCGGACTGGGAGCGGGCGGCCAAGGCTCTGGAGGCACGCGGATATGTGGTCAAAGTCACCGACGTGCTTGCCATTCTGGTCACGGATCGCCCGGGCGGGCTGGCCGACGTGCTGGGCACACTCGACGGCACCGGCATCAACATCGAGTACATGTACGCCTTCTCCGACGTGCGCGGCGACCAGGCAATCCTCATCTTCTGCTTCGCCGATACCGACACCGCCATCACAAGTTTGCAGGCAGCAGGAGTGAAGCTGATGACCAACAAGGAGCTTCTGAAGAATTAGCAGGTCCACACACTATGCCCGTATCAAAGACCATCGCCAAGCAGCTTGAAAACTCCTCGTGGATTCGACGCATGTTCGAGGAAGGGATTCGCCTGAAACGAGAGCGCGGAGCCGATGCCGTCTTTGATTTTTCGCTCGGCAACCCCGACGTGGAACCGCCAGCCGCAGTGCTCGAGGCATTGCAGCGAGTAGTCGCGGGCAATCGCGCAGGCTCGCATGGCTATATGCCGAATCCCGGCTACCCAGCGGTGCGCGAAGCGGTTGCAGGCAAGCTGCGGCGTGAGACCGGATTGGATTTTACGGCAGAAGACGTCTTTATGACGGTCGGATCGGCGGGAGCGTGCAACGTCATCCTAAAGTCGCTTCTCGATCCCGGCGACGAGGTAATCGTCCTACAGCCGAGCTTCTCCGAGTATCAGTTTTACATCGCGAATCACGGCGGCGTGATGGTCTCGGTGGAGACTGACGCCGAGTTCCTCCCCGATGTCGAGCGCATCCGCGCGGCCATCACTCCGCGCACCCGCGCGCTGATTCTCAACACGCCCAACAATCC
>CAZPZL010000381.1:0-3069 GCA_964590925.1 uncultured Granulicella sp. | reverse complement strand
AGCCAGCCAGTGCGTCAAGCTAAGTTCGCTGCGAATAGTAATGGAACTGGATTCCACCGAAGCCATCAAGTCCGCCGTAGAGGCAGGCCTTGGCGTTGGCTTTGTCTCACGCTGGGCAATCGCCAAAGACACGCGACTCGACAACAGCTTTAAGATCGTCGCCGTAGAAGGACTGCGCATCCAGCGCGAGTTTCAGCTCGTTCATGCCGCTGGACCCGATCTGCAAGGCCTCGCGAAGCACTTCCGTAGCTTTCTATTCTCCCGCGCGGGTGCGGATAAGAAGTCCACGAAGGCCAAGCGGGCGTAGCCTTTTGTCTCTCATAAGTTATACAAATGCGGCATCAGAACTACTGCTTGGACGCTCAGCATATTTCAGCCGACACTGAATGCATGTCCAAGAACGTCTTCTTCATCGGATTGATCCTCGCCGCAAGTGGCCTAGTCTCACCTCCCGTCGCGCTCGTCGCTGGTATCGTCTACGGCTTCACCTTCGTTCATCCGTTTCATGTCGAGGCGAAGCATCTTTCCAAATTCCTTCTGCAAGCCTCTGTTGTAGGCCTCGGTTTCGGGATGGATCTGGCGCAGGTCCTTCGCGTCGGTCGATCCGGCTTCGTCTATACCGCGTGCAGCATCAGCTTCGCAATACTGCTGGGATGGGCGTTGGGGCGTCTGCTCTCCGTCAAGAAGCGCACCTCGTTCCTCATCACGACAGGCACCGCAATCTGTGGCGGTAGCGCCATCGCTGCCATCGCACCCATTACCAACGCCAGTGAAGAGGAGATTGCCGTCTCACTCGGCACCGTCTTCATGCTGAACTCCGTTGCCCTCGTCGCATTTCCTGCTATTGGAACAGCGCTGCATCTGACGCAGACGCAGTTCGGCCTCTGGGCCGCGCTCGCGATTCACGACACCAGCTCCGTGGTTGGTGCATCAGCCAAGTATGGGGCCGTAGCCCTCGCCGTCGGCACCACGGTCAAGCTGGCGCGAGCGCTCTGGATCGTGCCACTCTCCCTCGGAACCGCAATGACCAACAAGAGCAAGGCGCGCATCCACTGGCCCTGGTTCATTCTTCTATTCTGTCTGGCCGCCGTCGCCAACACCTACGTCCACGCACTTCAACCGATCTATCCAACGCTCAAGCATCTCGGCATCATCGGCCTCACCGTCACGCTCTTCTTGATAGGAACGGGACTCTCAAAGAAGACGCTGCAAGAGGTTGGCGTTCGACCGTTAGTGCAAGGAATTCTCTTGTGGACAGTTGTTGCCGTAGGATCTCTGGCTCTGATACGCGCCGGATGGATTCACCTCTAACAGAGGCACATGCAGATGAATAACAAAGCAGCTTGAAAGAACAGGTAAGATGTCGTCTCAAATCCCGTGTATTTGTCGCGTACTCAAGAACCGCATTTGCTACGTATTGAACGATTCGCACGTCTAAGTTTTTGCGCCTTGTTTAGAATCATTCCAACTAGGTATCTGCTTGACTCAGGCATTCCTCTGCTTTTTCTCCGCTGTAATCATGCGCGGTGCTGACGCGGGCAGCTCGCAGATCCAGAAGGGAGATCAAAGATGACTTCTAGAAACGGATACACCGAGGCCTAGCTCTGGATCTGGCTTCCGAAAGAAACGACACCCGTGGTCGCAGGCCTGCTACCGGAGAGCGTGAAGAAGATGGTCGGATCGGTCTACGCCAAGCTCACGAAAGGAGGGAGATTTCGCAAGCATCCAGAGAATTTGCTACCAAATGCTACCAACCGTTGCGAAGAGCAAGCGGTAAGTAATTGAAAATATGGTAGGCACGAGGAGACTCGAACTCCTGACCTCTACCGTGTCAAGGTAGCGCTCTAACCAACTGAGCTACGCGCCTCTGGTACATGCATTCAGTGTAAATGGAAGCCCGCCAATAGGGCAAACGCTCGGTGCTTTTTACTTGTCCACAAGTAGTAGTAGTCCGTCAATAACAGATCATTACGGCTAACGACGACTGCGCATACAACACACTGTAGGACCCCCGCTCGATTCTGCCTTCTGTGTTGCACCATCGCTACGCCACGCTCTCGATCAGTGTGCGCGTCTTCTCTGGATCGGGTCTGGTTAGCGGCGGAATCACCTCGACCACAGGCTCGGTAATCTTCTTATGGAAGCCGCACTCCGGTGTCGACGGAGCCTCGACCTTCGCGCCCTTCTTCGGCCTGCGCTTGGGCAAAGCCTCGCGATTATTGGGGCAGACGAGGAAGGTTCCCTTGGCATTGGTCAACTCCAGCAGATAAGCGCTGTCGCATTTCGGGCAGGTCTGGTTGACCATCTTCTGGTTGCTGGAGAAGTCACACTTCGGGTAATTTACGCACCCATAGAAAGTATCGCCTCGCTTGGTCTTGCGCACGGCAACGTCGCCGCCGCACTTGGGGCAAGCGACCTCCAGCAGATCCTGCTTGACGTATTTGCACTTGGGGTAGCCGCTACAGGCGATGAACTCGCCATACTGACCATCGCGCTGTAACAGCGGCTTGCCACACTTCGGGCAGGTCTCCTCCAATACCACCGGCGGCTTCTGCTGTACCTTCTGCGTGAGTTTACGAATGGTCTTGCAGGGCGGGTCCTCGGAGTAGCCAGGGCAGCTCATAAACGGTCCCCAAGGCCCATTGCGCAGCACCATCACGCGTCCGCAGTTGTCGCAAAACTCCTCCTCAGGAACGTCGTCGGCGCCAGGTGCGCTGAGGTCGGGCTTAGCAGCGAAGTTCTCCTTGGTGAAGTCGCAACTGACCTGCTCGACGGTGATCTTCTTGCCCGCTCGCTGTGCCAGTTCGATGGACTTTGCCATCTCTTTTGCGTTGGCAACATCCTGCAAAAACTCGGTCACATCGACGGTGATAGCCTTCACCGTCATGGGGAAGCTGAGGGCGTCTGTGATCTTCTTCGTCACCGCTTTCGCGTCTTTCTTCCATGGACCTGCGGCGACGGTGATTGGCTTCAGCTTGGTGAAGTTCGAGCAGGAGTAGAAGCTGCCGAACTTGCCCCATTTCAGCAGCAGCTTACTGCCACACTTCTCGCAGATTTCGTCAGTCGCCT
>CAZPZL010000380.1:0-3074 GCA_964590925.1 uncultured Granulicella sp. | reverse complement strand
AGCAGCGATCCGTAGACGATGCCGATGGCTGCCAGCGCGATCATCAGCGGAGCGATGCGATGCGACTGCTCGGGAAAGATTGCAAATGAAAAGCGCAGCATCGAGTAGAGCGCCGTCTTGCCCGCCAGCACCATCACTGCCGCAGTCGGTGCCTCGGCGATGGCGTCGACCAGCCAGCCATGCAGTGGAAAGACCGGAACCTTCACCGCGAATGCGAAGAGGAAACCAAGCGACGCAATCCACAGAGCAGTCGTGCTGTGCGAGATCGCGTGTTGCGCGGCCAGCGAGACCAGCTTCGGCAGGTCGAATGTTCCCGTCTGCGCGTAGAGCCAGAGCATCGCGACCAGCAGCAGCGCCGATGGAATGAATGCGTAGAGGAAGTATTGGATCGCCGCTCGACGACGCTGCTTGCTGCGTCCGAATGTCGCGATCAGAATCGTCATCGGGATCAGCGACATCTCCCAGAAGGCGTAGTAGAGGAAGAGGTCGAGCGAGACGAAGATGCCTAGCATGGCGACTTGCTGCAAGAGAAAGAGAATGTAGAAGAGCTTCTTGCGCTCACCGATTGCGCGCCACGAGATCAAAACACCGAGCGGCGCAAGTAGACCGGTCAGCACCATCAGCCACATCGAGAGTCCATCGATGCCGAGATGGTAGAAGATCTGCGGCGAAGCGATCCATGCACGATTTTGCTCGAACTGGAAGCTGCCGGATTGCGCTGTGTAGTTGTAATGGAAGGGAAGATGTAACGTCAGCACAAAGGTCGCTAGCGTGACGGCGAGCGCAGTCCACTGCATCGTCTTGCTGCGATCCGGCAGCAGCGCAAGCAGCAGTGCTCCGGCTAGCGGCGTGAGGATGATAATGGTCAGAATAATGTGGTCGATGTTCACAGCGTCCCCCAGAGCGAGCGGCCGAAGATCATTGCAGCCATCACGGCTGCTGCGCCAATCGCCAGCCACCCGGCGTAGGAGCGGATGTTGCCGGAGATTTGCCTGCGTTCGAGCCATGCAAGCCCGCGAGTGGTTGCGCCAGCGGCTGCGCCCGATCCATCGACGATGCCGAGATCGACTACGGACGAGAGAATACCGCGCGTAAACAACAGCAGCGGTGTGACGAGTAATATGTCGTAGATCTCATCGACCCAGTATTTATTGCTCACGAGCGCGTAAATTGTCGGGTTGTGCTCTGCAATCGCAGCGGCTGTTCCCGGCTTCTTGTAGTAGCAGAGGTAGGCAATGTAGAAGCCGAGAGCTGCGGTCAGAACCGAGACGGCGGCGAGTGCAAGTTCGAGGCTGTGGCCTGTGTTCGATGCAACGCCCTCGGCAGCGGGGTTTGCGAAGACCGGGTTGAGGAAGTGCTCAATGTGATTGCTGCCGAAGAGTGCAGCGGGAATGCCGATCCATCCGCCCACGACCGACAATGTCGCAAGAACCACCAGAGGTAGCAGCATGATCCATGGCGACTCGTGAACGCTGTGATGCGCGCTTGTATGTGGATCGACGCGCTGCTCGCCGAAGAAGGTCTTGAACCAGAGGCGAAACATGTAGAACGAGGTCATGCCTGCGGTGATGAGGCCGACGATCCAGAGAACGATGTGCAACGGATTCGGCGAGGTAAAGGTGCGATAGAGAATCTCGTCCTTGGAGAAGAATCCGGCAAAGGGTGGAATGCCTGCAATCGCAAAGACGCCCGCAGACATCGTCCAAAATGTGATTGGGGTTTGCGTGCGCAAGCCGCCCATCTTGCGCATGTCCTGCTCGCCGGAGAGCGCGTGAATTACAGAGCCAGCAGCAAGGAAGAGCAGCGCCTTGAAGAATGCGTGGGTCAGCAGGTGGAAGATTCCAGCAGCATACGCTCCCACTCCGCAAGCCATAAACATGTAGCCGAGCTGCGAAATAGTGGAGTAGGCCAACACGCGTTTGATGTCGTGTTGCACAATGCCGATGGAGGCCGCGAAGATCGCAGTCGCTGCACCGATGACGGCAATTACACTGAGTGCAAGCGGTGAGCTATTGAAGAGCACATGGCAGCGCGCGACCATATATATTCCCGCCGTCACCATCGTAGCTGCGTGAATCAGCGCAGAGACCGGGGTGGGGCCTTCCATCGCGTCCGGCAGCCAGATGTACAGCGGAATTTGTGCCGATTTTCCTGCTGCGCCGAGGACGAGCAGCAGGCAGATTGCGGGCAAAAAGTGCGCGCCCGAAGCCTGCCACTCAGGATGCTGCGAGATCGAGGCAAAGAGTTGATTGAAGCTCAACGTCCCGAAGTGGACGATGAGCAGGAACATTGCCAGTAGAAATCCGAAGTCGCCAATGCGGTTGACGACGAATGCCTTCTTGCCAGCGTTGGCTGCGGACTTCTTTTTGAAGTAGAAGCCGATCAGTAGGTAACTCGCAAGGCCCACGCCCTCCCAGCCGACGAAGAGCAGCAGGAAGTTTGCCGCCAGCACCAGAACAGACATGAAGAACATGAAGAGGTTGAGGTAGGCGAAGAAGCGCCAGTAGCCCTCCTCGTGCGCCATGTATCCGACCGAATAGATGTGAATCAGAAAACCGACACCAGTGACCACAGCAAGCATAATCAATGTGAGATGGTCGACGTTGAAGCCGAAGTTGATGGTGAGGCCAGTGATCGCGATCCACGGGCGGCTGACGATCTCGATGGCGTCTGGCGCGCCTGCGGAGCACATCGTCGTCCATAGCCATGCGACGAGAGCGGCGGGGACTGCGGTGAAGAGCAGCGCGACGGTGCTGACCACGGCGCGCGGCAGCTTGCGGCCCAGCGTCCCGTTGATGAGGAAGCCTGCGAAGGGAAGCAGCGGAATGAACCAGAGATAACTTGAGGGCATGGGGCTCATGATTTCAACCGATCCAGTTCGTCCACGTTCAGCGTCTGTCGGGTGCGGAAGATGGAGATGATGATGGCAAGTCCGACCGCAGCCTCAGCCGCGGCCACCACCATCACGAAGAAGACGAAGATCTGTCCGGCCACCTGATGCCACATGTGAGCGAAGGCAACGAAGGTCAGATTGACGGCGTTCAGCATCAGCTCAATCGAGATGAAGATCGTAA
>CAZPZL010000379.1:0-3078 GCA_964590925.1 uncultured Granulicella sp. | reverse complement strand
AGATTCGATATACTTCTTCAATATTTCCAGGGGGGCTCCGCCGGTGGTCAGCAAAGACACCTCCGACGAGATGCGGCACGATCTCGAGCTTGCCCAAAAGAGCCGGCTTGCAACCTATGTGATTTGCCCATTCATCCGCGAACGGCGCACGCGCATTCTGATTCCCGAAGGATTCACGCTGCGGGCTCTGCCGCCGAACAAGACCACGCAGATGGGGACAGCAACGCTGTCCGAGAAGTATGAGGCGACGGAGCCGGGAGTGGTGACGGCAACCTTCCGCTTCAACAGCGGCCCCTCCACCCTGACGGCAGAACAGGCGCTGGCGCTGCGTGCTGCGGTGCTGGAGCTGAGCAAGCGCGACTGGGTGGGAATCTACTTCGACCAGATCGGCGCGAAGGCATTGGTTGACGGACGCATCCGCGAGGCGCTGGATGCCGATCGTTCACTCATCGCAGCGCATCCCGCCGAGGCGCTGCACCATGTCCGGCTAGCGCGTGTGCTGTTGAGCGCCGGAATCGGCACCGAGGCCCACGACGAGGCGCGGCGCGCTACCGAGCTCGATCCCGAGTCCCCCTACGCCTTCTCCACGCTGGGCTGGACGCTGGAGCACAACGGCCTGGGCGTGCGCTTTGGCAAGGGATACGACTTGCCCGGAGCCATCGCCGCCTACCGCCAGGCGGTCCAGCTCGATCCCGACGACAACGATCCGCGCTTCGATCTGGCAATTCTGTACGAGTTCAATGCCCGTGGCATCCGCTATGCGCCCGACGCCGGCCTGCCTAACGCCATCGCAACATATCGCGAACTCATCGAGCGGACCAAGGACAAGGACCCGCAGAACGCCGACCAGTATCGCGAGAACCTGATCTACGCGTTGCTGTTTTCGCGCCAGTTCGCGGACCTCGACAAGATGCTGGCAGACCTGCCATCCAGCAACGCGCATACGATTTGTGCCATCACCTCGGCGGCGGCACAGCATGGGGTAGCCGCGGGAATCGCACAGGCCGATCACGGCAACATCTCTGCGTCCGACCGCAATAAAGATCTGCGCTCGGCTGGTTCGCAGCTTGCCGATCTGCATCTCTACGCCGAGGCCGCCGACGTGATGAGCGCCGGCATTCAGGGCGGCGACGACGCGCCCGCCGTCGCGCGCCAGATCGAGCAGTATCGCAGCCTGCGCACCAGCAACCTCACTCCGCTGCCTTCTACTAATCCCGCCAAGCCGGTGCAGACGCTTGTCTTCGGCATGATGGCTGGCACGCTCACCCACGACCAGGCCGCCGAGGCCCTCAGTCGCCACTCCTTTTCCTCGCCCGAAGCGCTGGAGCGTGATGTGAAGAAGTACCTGGCCAACACAGGATACCTGCGCGGGATCGCCGATAAGTCCAACTACACTGAGCCGGTACTGCTGGATCTGCTGGCCGGCAATATGACCTTTACGTCGACCGGCGACGACGTGTCAGGCTACGCCATCGTCACGCAAAGTCCGGGGGAAGATCCAAACCACTATTATGTGGTCCGCGAGGACGGGGCCTATCGCCTGGCTGGAGAAGATCGCGACAACCATCAGCTGGGCAATGCGGTGCTCTACGCTCTCGACCACAACAACCTGGCGCAGGCCAAGGCAATCCTCGACTGGAAGCGCGATCTGACCCACAAGGCGGGTGGAGATGATCCCTTCGAGGGGCCGCTGCTGCCGCGCTTCTGGACCATCGGAAGCTCCAAGCCAGGAGCGGACTCTCCCGCCGCCATGCGGCTTGCGGCCATCTCTCTGTTCGCCGGATCGATGGACGCCAAGACCTGTCTCGCAGAGGTCGCCGCGGCGCGCGAAAAGGCCAGCGGAGTGCGGCAGACCGATCTCGATCTACTGCTGGCGACCGCCGCCGACGGCGCCGAACAGCCGGAGATCGCACTGCCCGCCGCACGCCGTCTGCTCGACCAGGAGCCCGACTCCATCACCGCGCTCAGCTTGGCTGGGGAGTCGTTCGCCTACCAGCACGACCCGGCCGGATGGCAGGCAATGCTTGCGCCGCTACTGGCAAAGAAGCCGAAGAACCACGACCTGCTCTCCCAGCAGATTCGCGCCTATGTGCTGGCCAACGACTTCGTCGCCGCCCAGGCCACCGCGCAGAAGGTGCTCGACTCCGGCAAAGCCGACTCCAGCGACTACAACAGCTATGCGTGGCTGGGGCTCTTCCACAACTCGCTCGGCGACGACATCACCAAGGCCGCCCAGCAGGCCAACATGCTCACTAAAAATGGCAGCTTCGCCGAGCTGCACACCCTGGCCTGTATCTATGCCGCGGCGGGACGAACCACCGAGGCGCGCCAGGTGCTTGATCAGGCCATGTACGCGGGCGACATGAGCGAACCCGACTCCGAGGTGTGGTACGCTCTCGGGCTTATCTACGAGCAGTATGGCGCGCGTTCCGCTGCGCTCGACGCATACCGCCGTGTCGAAGCACATGAGCTGGACGATCACACCTACATCGACGGGGAGTCGACCTATGTTCTCGCCCAAGCAAGGATCAAGGGCCTCAGCACTATCGCGAAGTAGGGGTGCCACTCGTCGCATGAATCCTTCGAGTCCGGATGAAGCGATGCTGAGGCTTCCCCATTGATCCGAAAGTTCAGGCACACCGATTGGGTGTCGCATACAAACGTGCCGGGCACGATAAGCTTGCATCGCTCGTCGGCGGTTGCCCTGAATCTGAACCGCTCTAGTGGCCGCAGAGACGGCGATGACAAACCAGAAATCACATCGCAGGGCCGCACATGCCCTTATTGGACGCCTATCGGACGCTAAATCCGCCAGAGCGTCCGCTCTGCGATTGATTGATATTCAAATAAAATGTTTAGAATGAATTATATGGCGGGAGAGGGGGATTCGAATACGCAGCTAAGTTAAATAGAATGAACATGATGCTAAAATTTGGATTCGAATCTATACCATAATCTATACCCTCCAGCATTTTATTTCGGGATTTTTAGCGAAACGATAACGCACTATCCTTTCGTTACGGAGAATTCAACGAAAGGATGCCAAGCCAGACATTGATCACAACGCCTGACGAGGAC
>CAZPZL010000378.1:0-3084 GCA_964590925.1 uncultured Granulicella sp. | reverse complement strand
TGTCCAACGAGAAGGTCGTTCCATTCGTACTCTGCCGCACACCAAATGCAGAGTACAACGCTGTCGATGACTCGATTCCATACGTCATCAGCTCGCCATTGCGAAAGTTCTTGCTCATCGCAAGGCCGCACACATCATCCGAGTTAATTACGGCAACACGCGGCCCCGCAGCACCAACTCCCGCAAAGAGCTTCGCCTTCGCCGCAGCGTAGTTCTCCATCGTCTTGTGATAGTCGAGGTGATCTTGCGTTAGGTTGGTGAAGATTGCGACATCGACCGGTACGCCCCAAACGCGTTCCTGCTCCAGCGCGTGTGAGCTCATCTCCATCACGACTTCAGTCGCACCCGCTTTTACGCCGTCAGCAAATATCTCGTAGAGGTCGCGCGACTCCGGCGTCGTGTGTGGCGATACACGCACCTCATCGCCGATGCGCGTCTCAATCGTCCCAATCAGCACACACTTTCGTCCGACGCTGCGCAGCATCTGCTCCAGCAGATACGCCGTCGTCGTCTTGCCATTGGTTCCCGTCACCGCGCTGATCTTGAGCTGCCGTTCAGGGTGTCCCATCACCGCGGCACTCAACTCGGCCAGCGCACGTCGCCCGTGCGCGACGTACACCGCAGCAATTGTCGGATGTTCAAGCCGCAGCCTCGCGTAGGCTTCCTGCGAGTCGGTAACGATAGCCACCGCACCCTGTCGAATCGCCGCATCGATGTAGCGGTTGCCATCGGTCGTGTCGCCACGCATGGCCACAAACGCCGCGCCCGCACTCACTCGTCGCGAGTCGTACTCCACGCCAGCGATCACATCCGCCGTGCCCGCGCTCTCGATCCCCGTTACTTCCCGCAACGCATCGGCCCAGTTCATATCTACAATTCTAAGTCCGCGCCGCGATACCGCACACGTCAACGCGTAAAGCGCACTACTACCTGCGTTCCAAGCGGAACCATAGTTCCTGCCTTGGGCACTTGTTCGCGCGCAATGCCGCTGCCCACGGGCTCGACGCGCAGACCGATTCCCGACGCCGTCTCTACCACCTTGCGCAGCCCTTCGCCGATAAACGTAGGTACGGCTACGCGTTCGCCGGAGTCAACCACCACGCCGCTGCCGCGCATCTGTACCTTGGGCACAACCACCGGCGGGCGTAACACCGTCGTCGCGCCCGCCACATCTGGCATCACTGAACTGGTTCCGCCATTAGCCTTGAACGCCGCCACTGCAGACTGTGGCAGCAGCCCCGAGCCGTGAGCATTCTTCTCCGTGCCTATCGCGGCGACAGCATCCGCAGCACCGCTCGTCGAAGCGCGCAACGGATCGTCTGCAGGCAAATTGTTCACCGCGTCGAAGATCGCATTCAGATCGCCTATATGTTCGCTTGGGCCCTCATCCGGCATTCCCTGCGAGGCCGCCGCCGCAAGCTGCGCCCGCGTCTTTACCGGCTGATCGTGCGGCACACCGAGATACTCCAGCACCTGCTGCGCCACGCTCTGAAAGACCGGCGCCGAGACCGTCGCGCCGTACAAGCTACCCACTGTCGGTGTGTCAATGACCACTGCGACCGACACCGCTGGCGAGCTGACAGGAGCAAAGCCCGCAAAGCTCGCCACCAGCTTCGTGTGCGAATAGGTATGTGTCGCCGGATCGATCTTCTGCGCCGTTCCTGTCTTCCCGCCCGAGCTGTATCCATTCAACTGTGCGGCCTTGCCTGTTCCCTCAACCACGATGCCCTGCATCATCGAGCGCATCTTCGCCGCCGTCAGCTCCTTGATAACACGATGTGCGCCGTCGGGCAGCTTCAGGGGCAACTGATTTGTCGGACGAAATGCCGAGGGCAGCAAGCGCGCATCGCCCTTGGCCTCGTCGGTCGATTGCAGCAGGATATGTGGTGGCATGTACATTCCACCATTGGCAATCGAGCTAACCATCGTCACCAACTGCACTGGTGTCACGCCCACTTCCTGCCCAATCGCAATCGAAAGGATGCTAGTCGATCCCCACTTGTGCGGAGGCCGCAACAGCCCTCGCGTTTCACTGGGCAGCTCAATACCCGAGCGGTCCCCAAATCCAAATCCCTTGATGTACTTGTAGAACATATCCGGCCCGACCTTCAGCGCCATCTTTGCTGCGCCCACGTCGCTCGAGTGCTCCAGCGCCGTCTGTACCGTCACCTGATGCATTCCCATGTCACTCTTATCGTCGTGGAAGGTGCGCCCATACATCGTCATCACGCCGCCCTCACAATCGACAATATCGGTCGGTTCTACATGTGCAAAGTCCAGCGCCGCCGAATAAGTTACCAGTTTGAAGGTCGATCCCGGCTCGTACACATCGCTGACTGCAAGGTTCGTCAGAGACCCCGGCTCCATGTGGCGCGAGTCGTTCGGGTTGAATCGCGGAGCAATCGCCAACGCCAAAATCTGCCCCGTGTGCGGGTCCTGGACCACCACCGTGCCGTGCGATGCCTTCACCTTGGCCATCTGTTCATCCAGCGCACGCTCGGCCATGTACTGGATATTGGCGTCGATGGTCAGCACCAGATTCTCGCCTGGAACCGGCTCATCCTCGACGCTTCCCATCACGTGTCGCTTGGCGTCAACTGCCGTCAGCATGTGGCCCGGCGTGCCATGCATCTCATTGTCGAACTCCTGCTCCAGCCCGCCCAGTCCAGTGTCGTCCGAACCCACATAGCCCAACACCTGCGCGGCCAGATCGTTGTTCGGATAAAATCGCTTGAACTCCTTTTGAAAGTAAACGCCCTTCAAGTTCAGCTCACGCACGCGGCTCGCCGTATTCGCATCGACCCTTCGCGCCACCCACGCAAAGTTCCTCGAGTCGTTGAAGCGCGCCAGAATTTGCGCCTCTGACGTGAAGCTATCGTTTGGGTCTACATGCACAATTTTGGCCAGCATCTCGGCCGCAGTCGCACGATTCGCACCCAGCTCCGTCGGATCGACATAGATCGAATCCACCAAGACCGTCATCGCCAGCTCGCGCAAATTGCGGTCGTAGAGCACGCCCCGTTGCGGCGCCAGCGCGAACGAGTTGTGCTGCTGCCTCTCGGCGCGATCCACCCACACCGCGTG
>CAZPZL010000377.1:0-3088 GCA_964590925.1 uncultured Granulicella sp. | reverse complement strand
GCTGACTCTCCGTAGTGAGCATGAGAATGGGAATGTACTTGCAGGCGGCGCGCGCGCGCGCGTTGCCGATGAACGTGATGCCATCCATCACGGGCATATTGAGATCGGTGACGATCAAATCCACCGTGTGTGCGCAGAGCTTGCTTAGCGCATCCTCACCATGCACTGCCTCAACAACTTCGAAGCCTGCTGCCTTCAGCGTGAAGGAGACCATCTGACGAACCATTAATGAGTCATCGACCATCAGGATCTTTTTTGCCATGGTCCTTCTTCTCTGCGTTGCGACATTATTGGCGGAACTTACAAGTTCCATACTTCTGCCATACTTCCTGCTTCAGGTATCGACCGAATTGCGGCAATCTTCAGCCCAGAGAAGTAATGATTGGCTACATATGTAATGCAATGGGCTTTCGGGCAGGTCGCGCAACGATTATCTGTTCTGTGCAAATCAAGCGTAGAACAGCGAGCAAGGGGGGCAGCTGGCCCGACGCCACTTGCACGATCCAGACAGAAAGGCGCGTGCGTGAATATTAACTCAGACAAATTTATTGGATGGGCGAATCAGTGGATTCGAGGAAGGAGATTTACGAGCTTACAAAAAATAATTGGCAAAGTTGGACATTTTTAGTTGCAAATAAAAAAAAACTCTGAATTGAAACTTTTTACGCATTCAGTCAATCGTTTTAAATCAAATCCTTACATGCGCTAATCCAAAATAGACAGAATGACAGTGGTGCAAAGACGTCCGTTGCTGTGGAAAATTTTCCGACTTTGGAACCTGCTTCAACTTTAGTAATGAATTTCATGGCAACAAATGCCACGCGTAGTGGATTCTAATGTCCTGTTCGTCTTGGATATTGTTTTGGCGGCAGCAAGGGATTTCGTCGTTTACTGGCCGATTCTTATAGGCCTTGCATCTCGATTCTATGGGGAGAATTTCAATGCGCGTATTAATTGTCGAGGATGATCGTTCGCTGGGTGCGTTTCTTAAGACGGGGTTGGAACTGGAAGGGCATCGCGTGGAGTGGGTGGAGGATGGCGAGGCTGCACTGCTTCACTCCGCCGCTGACCGGCCCGATCTGGTGATACTGGATCTGAGCCTTCCGAAGCGTGATGGTATGGAGGTTCTGGCCGAGATGCGGGCACGCCACGATGATTCATCCGTGCTGGTGCTGACCGGGCGTAACGACCTGCACGCACGAGTGCAATGTTTGGATCTGGGCGCCGACGACTGCCTGCTTAAGCCGTTCAGCTTCTATGAGTTGACGGCGCGATGCAGGGCGTTGCTGCGACGACGCCAGCAGTTTGCCGACCCTGTGCTGCGCCATGGCGACCTGGAGCTACACCGCATCGAGCATAAGGTGATGCGTGCGGGAAAACTGATCGAGCTGACGGCTAAGGAGTTCTCGCTGTTGGAGTTCCTGATGCTGCATCGTGGCGAGAGCGTCTCGCGTAGCCAGTTGCTGACCGAGGTCTGGCAGATGCCAGCAGAGACTGGAACCAATGTCGTTGATGTGTATATCAACTATTTGCGGCGCAAGCTGGATGCCGGTGAGGTTCACGACCTGCATACAGGCTTGATCGAGACGGTGCGCGGATCGGGCTATCGGCTGGGCGGGCTTGCGGCTGGGCTGGTCCGAAAACCAATGGGACGGGAACTGGGCCGTTCGGCACCAGCCGTTCGCGCCGCTTATGCATGAGCTGGCTCGCCCCGCTATCAGCCGTCGGGGCGGGCAGCGCATTCTTTAGTCACGATTTAATTGTTCGACCGCATGGGGCGGACGCAGAGTCTAAGGGCGTGCGCCTCGGACTTCAGAACAATAACAGTTTTGAATCGCAAAGCAGCAGCACACAACGCAGGACGGCAATATAAAAGCGTTAGCCGTCGGGGGCCATTTCATGGGTTACGGATTGAGTAGACACAGCACGGAGAACAGCAGGCGGGGCGCAGAGAATAAAGCGGCGATACGAACGGTCTTGCTGACCAGTGCTGACGTGCACTTTCGCGCGCGATTGCGGCAGGAACTGACGGCGATGCGCTGGCAGGTGCGTGAGGCTGCCGGTGGTGCCGAAGCGATGGCTCTGCTCGACAATCAGAGTGTTGAGGCGATGGTGCTTGACAGCTCGCTGCCCGATCTGGAGGTGGGCGAGTTTGCTGCCGAAATGCGAGTTCGCCATCCGGTGATGGACCTGCTGCGCATTGACGGCGTGGCGGACGATGCCGGAGCACGCAGCCCGCGGCGCAACGAGCTGATGCATGCTTTGCGTCAGGCTCAGGAGGTAGCGCAGATGGACGTTGGCGCAGACGATAGAACCGTGTGGACGAAGCCGCCTGTGTTCGTACAGCGAGCGTCCATCATGGAGCGGTTGGCTCCAAAAGGACAGCGCGCGATTGCTGCGATGGAGGTTGCCGAGCTGCTGCGCAGCCGCAACGCGAGCTGGCCAGAGGCTAATTGGCGAGGGGCTGCGAACAAGCAGAGCGAGACTAAGGCTAACCGAGCCGAGTTGGCAAGCACTGACGAGACCGCAGCGGTACCGGTAGTTGTGGCGCAAGCACCCGCGAAGGCTTCGATCTTTGTTGAGGATCTACTCTCCGACCGTCCGCTGACCCAACCGCTTCCGGAGATGGTTGGCGAGAGTCAGGCAATGCTGGAGCTGGCGCGACTGGTGCGCCTGGTTGCGCCGCGCTCGTCAACGGTGCTGATCGAGGGGGACACGGGAACTGGTAAGGAACTGATTGCCAAGGCTGTGCATCGGTTGAGTAAGCGCGCCAGCAAACCGTTCGTGGTACTGAACTGCGCCGCCATCCCCGAGGCGTTACTGGAGGCAGAGCTGTTTGGTCACACCCGCGGTGCTTTTACCGGTGCCGTACAGTCGCGCACTGGAAGGATCGAAGCGGCGCATGGCGGCACGCTTTTTCTCGACGAGATCGGAGAGATGCCGCTGGGTTTGCAGGCCAAGATGCTGCGCTTCCTGGAGTCTGGTGAGCTGCAGCGCGTGGGCGACAATGAGACTCTACAGGTCGACGTACGTGTGGTCGCGGCGACCCATGAGCCGTTGCGTCAACGTGCTACCGAGAACCGTTTCC
>CAZPZL010000376.1:0-3089 GCA_964590925.1 uncultured Granulicella sp. | reverse complement strand
GCACAATCGTCACATGAGCAACGTGAGTGAAGTGACAACTTGCATTTCGATGAAATATCTGGCGGAAACCACGATATTGGCGGGAGTCGCGCCAGGGCGGAAGGTTTTGGCCAGATTGATGGAGTGTACAGGCCGAGAGCCTACACAGCCTGAGCCCTTGTTCCTAGATTTCGGCGGAATTGAGATCGCCACTGCGAGTTTCCTGAGAGAGGCCGTTCTTGCTTTTCGCGATGCAATAAGGAACCGACGCTCCAAGTTTTATCCGGTTATCGCCAACGCCAATGATCTCATTGCTGACGAATTGAGTGTTCTCGTGGTCCCCCAAGGTGATGTGCTGATGCTCTGCACTCTGGACGGAGCTGGGCGCGTGCATCAGCCGAAGTTGGTCGGCGATCTCGATCCCAAGCAGCGAATCACATTCGATCTTGTTCAGAAGTGCCGTGAGACAGACGCTTCGCAACTCATGCGCGACTACGGCGAAAGCGAAGGAGTCCAGCAGACGGCCTGGAACAATCGGCTTGCCGGGCTTGCAAACCTCGGCTTGATTGTCGAGTTAAGTCAGGGACGGGCAAGACGTTACCGCCCGCTCTTTGGAGAGAGCTAATGGGACTCGAGTTCATTCGCAAAGCAGCACCGGCGTTTCGGAAGGGCCTTGATCGCAGTCGGATCGCCCTTGCAACGCCCAAACTATTCATGCAATTGCCGACCTCTGCACCAAGAACCTATGCCGCAACCCTTCGGGACGGGGCACAGCTTCTGCCTGGAGAATCTGTTGGCGTTCGCCTCAACGGTGAGCAGGTCATCGCTCAATGCGGACTTACACCCATAGCCATCTTTACCAGTCCGACGCGCGAACTCATGGACGCGCTCCGGGACTCGTTTGGGGAGGCGTGCGGGCGGGTTCAGGAAGTACACGAAATCGCTGGGATAGCGGAGATCTCCGTATGCTGATTCCTGTTTCTGCTGTGACAGAACCGATCCGTAACCTACGCCTCGAGAAGAAACTGTGGCATGACGAAAGGCGCCACACACCTTCACTTGGCTGCGCCGCATGTCCTGAGCGGGGTATGTGCGGTGGACTCAATATTGCATCCCCTCTGTTCGACTGTCTGAGCTTCTGCTGCGGCCAGCCAGCCCATTGCGATACTGTCTGCCGCAACAAACCGGAGGACTTCGCAGCTCGCGTCAGGGAGGTGAGCGGATTCAATCTGAGCAATGTGCCCCGCGCTGCGATCTGCGCCGCACAGGAGATGCCTGCGCTCATACCCGTTCTGTACCACCGAGCTAACCGAGCTATCCCGTTTGATTCTTCGCCAGTGGTGTGCCTGCCGCTCTATGGTGTAATTCAGCGTCAGAATGGCGCAGCACGATTTTCCAGCGCAACTGAGTTGGCAAGGGCCTTTGCGATCTCGTCCAGTGTATCGGTTGTCCTGACGGGGACGTCACGCGATGCTGCGCTGGAGCGGTGGTGGTCCTTGGGGGCCCAGAGGCTTGAGGTCATTCGTGCCTTACGAAAGCTCGGAATTGGACTTGTGACTACCCCCAATTACAGCCTCTTCATCGATCAGCCTCGCTGGGATGACATGCATAGCATGAAACGGATTGCCATCGTGCATGAGGAGTTCCTAAGGGAAGGGCTTCCAGCCGCGCTGCACTTAAACGCGCGCACAGAGCGGGATTGGAGCCGCTGGGGCTCCTATATTGCAGCACGTCCGGAAGTAACGCATGTCGCATTTGAATTCGCGACCGGCGCCGGGTGGTCGGACCGAATCGACTGGCAGGCGGATCAACTGATCCGCCTGTCCCGCGAGGCCAACAGACCGCTTCACTTGATAGTGCGCGGAGGAGCGAAATTCGTGCCGAATTTCTCGCGTGAATTCGCCGGCGTCAGCTTACTGGAAACCTCCGCATTCATGAAAACGCAGCATCGACAGTGCGCCTCGGTTTCAACGAATGGCACACCCAACTGGACCAAACTGCCCACGGGGCCGGGAGAGTCCCTGGATTCTCTCCTGGCACAGAATTGGGCCGTGATTTCTGCGTGTCACGCTGGTCTCGTCGATCAGAAAGACGCTTTGCTACAGACCACACAATGACCAAGCAGACGAAGCCCCTTTCTTTCCATGAGGTCGACGATTTGGGTTTCGCCGCATTGAGCAGCCGACTCAATATCTCGAACCTTCCTGCTTCCTACAGATCATTCAGTCTTGGTCCCCTGATGGAACTCCTCCATTTGGTCAGGGCTGGACTGTTGCCCGACCCACTTGCGGGAAAATGGCTCGCGCTGAATGGAGCTGCTGCTCTAGTAAATGCGATTCAGGGTGGACATGAGTATTGGGTATGCACTAAGACAGGCCGCATGGGCACTCTGCGGACAGCACGCAACGGCGCTACCGCCGACGACCAACTTACGGCGTTCCTGATGCATGCCAAACGCGCAGCTAAGGATGTGGCGAAGTTGCCAGGCAGCACACCGGGACAGCTCGCTGCTGCTTTGGGTGAGATGGAAAGCAACATTCATGAACACTCGAAGAGCCCCAGTACGGGCATTCTTGCCTTTCGAGCGGCAGGGGGTGTGTTCGAATTTGTTGCCGCGGATCATGGAATAGGAGTTCTCGCCAGTCTCCAGAGCAACTCGGATTTCGCGGACCTGGCAGATCACGGGCAAGCGTTGCAGTTAGCTCTCTCAGAGGGAGTTTCCCGGTTTGGTGCAAGTTCAAGTCGCGGGCACGGCTTCCGGCCACTATTCCTAGGGCTTATGAACTTGCAAGGCTTCTTACGATTCCGCTCCGGAAACCAGGCGCTCATATTAGACGGCAGCAGCCTGGACTTGGCAACGGCAGGAGTTCTTCAGAAGCCGCCTGTAGATGGCTTCTTTGTTAGCGTTCAAGTGTCTACCACCACGGGTTGAGGTTAACCAGAGTCGGTAGATCCGCTACCCGCGCCGAGGGGAATTGTTAAGTTGCAAATGGTTGGGGTTGCAGCAGGCATGGCCGATGCATCGCTCCGAGGGCAGGTGGTGCTGGAAATACTTGCCATCCGGGAGCAGCCCTCAAAAACCTCATAGAACGCCCGGTGGGCTTTCACTT
>CAZPZL010000375.1:0-3102 GCA_964590925.1 uncultured Granulicella sp. | reverse complement strand
CGGTTACGATGCTGTATACGACGAATCTCTTAGCTGCGAGACTTGGTGTTGCGCGATATTGCCTACTTACCCTTATTGCGACGGCTAACAATAAATACATCCGTGCGCTTATTATTTCGTGTCTTGTATCCACGTGTCGGCTGTCCCCACGGTGTAACCGGGTGACGTCCGCCCGATGTCTTGCCCTCTCCACCGCCGTGCGGATGGTCGACCGGGTTCATCGTAACGCCACGGTTGGCCGGATTGATTCCCTTCCAGCGATTGCGTCCCGCCTTACCAATCGTGACGTTCTCGTGATCCGTATTGCCAACCTGCCCAATCGTCGCCATGCACTCGACGAGCACCTTGCGGGTCTCTCCCGAGGGCAGCTTCAGCAACGCGTATGCACCCTCCTTGGCGATCAGGTTGACCTGAGCACCAGCCGAGCGTGCCATCTGTGCGCCCTTGCCCGGTCGTAGCTCGATGTTATGCACAATCGTACCGATAGGAATATTCTTCAGCGGCAGCGCGTTACCCACCAGAATATCGGCCTCCGGCCCGCTCATGATCGTCTGCCCCACCTTCAGCCCGATCGGCTGAATGATGTACCGCTTCTCGCCGTCCGCATAGTGAACCAGCGCGATGCGCGAGCTGCGATTGGGATCGTACTCAATCGTTGCAACCTTCGCGGGAATGCCGTACTTCTCTCGCTTGAAGTCGATCAAGCGCAGCTTCTGCTTATGGCCGCCGCCCTGGTGGCGCATCGTCAGGCGACCCGTGCTGTTGCGTCCGCCGGTGCGCTGTTTCACCGCGAGCAGCGGCTTGTGCGGCTTATCCGTCGTCAGGTCGTCATTAACCAGCTTGGTCTGGAAGCGGAGGGTCGGGGTAATCGGTCGAAATGATTTAATCGGCATTTTTCTTGGCTCCTAGCTACTAGCTTCGGGCTGTTAGCTAGTTCTCTTTCAATTGTCTGCGAATATTTTTATCGCAATAATTTCCAACAAATAAACGGCTACAGGCTGTTGAGATACTCCGGCATCTTCTGCCCTTCCTGTAGGCGAACATACGCCTTCTTCCAATCGGGACGGTAGCCGGTGAACTTGCCCCGACGCCGCTCCTTGCCTTCGACGGTCGCGGTACGAACGCCTGAGACCTTAACCTTGAAGAGCGTCTCGACGGCCTGCTTGACCTCAGTCTTGCTTGCCTTCAGATCCACCTCAAAGACCAGCGTGTTCTGGGTCTCTTTGACGCCCATACCCTTTTCGGTGATCAACGGGCGACGAATTACGGTATAGAGGGTTGGCATTACGCAACCTCCTTCTCTGCGTGCTTACTACGCTTTGATACAAACTTCTTCAATGTCTCCTGCAGCGCTTCGATGGCATCCTTCGAAAAGACGACATGCTCGTAACGGAGCAGATCATAGGGATGCACCTCGGAGCTGAGCACCAGCTCAACGCCTGTCAGATTGCGCGATCCCAGATAAAGATTCTCGCCCAACTGCTGGCTCGACTCGACCAACAGCGTCGTCTTGCCCGCATCCAGCTTATTCAGCGCCGAACGATAGAACTTAGCCTTCGGCTCGGCGGCATTCAGTGAATCGACAATCGTAAACTTGCCGTCGCCAATCTTTGCCGCAATCGCCGAGCGCAGTGCGCCCATCAGCTTCTTCTGCGGAAAAGCGTACTCGTAGCTGCGCGGCTTCGGTCCATGAACCGTGCCGCCGCCACGCCACAACGGTGTACGAATCGACGCGATGCGCGCGCGACCTGTTCCCTTCTGCTTCCACAGCTTACGACCTGCGCCCGAAACAATTCCGCGCGTCTTGGTCGATGCCGTCCCCTGACGCAGCGCGGCGCGGTAGTGCTTCACTGACTCCCACAGCAGTCCATCGTTGATTTCGCCGGAGAAGACTGCGTCGAGCAGTTCATACTCTCCGACCTTCTCTCCCGCGAGATTTACCACATTGATCTTTGCCATCGCTCTTCTCTCTTCGTGCCTGCTATCGATGCGGCAGGCCCATCTCTTGTTAGTCTGCGTCTCTCGGTATTATTTCTCCGCGCAGAGTTTAATTATTTTCTACTATCTATTTCTTCTTGGGCGCAGCCTTCTTAGAAGCCTTCAACGCGTCCTTCGTTTCGGTACCAGCAAATCCGCGACGCTCTCTCGGCGGAGCCTTTGCCTTCGAGATCAACACATATCCATCGCGTGGGCCGGGAACCGCACCCTCGACCAGCAAAAGATTGTCCTCCACATCAATGCCGCGAATGCGCAGGTTGCGAACCGTGATCTGCGCATGTCCCATGTGACCCGGCATACGCTGGCCAGGAAATACGCGCGACGGAAACGAGGACGCGCCGATCGAACCCTGCACCTGAAACATGTGTCCGTGAGCCTTGGGCCCGCCGCCGAATCCATGTCGGCGAACGACACCAGCAAAGCCGCGTCCCTTCGATGTTCCAATCACATCGACAAACTTCTCATCAGTAAAGATGTCGACCAACACGCGGTCGCCCGCCTTCACCGCAGTCTCATCGCTCTCCTTGGCGACCTCAACCGGAACTTCCTTAATCATGCGAACCGGCGGCACATCCGACTTGGCGAAGTGACCCGTCATCGGCTTGTTGATCTTCGAGGCCTTGACGAAGTCGACGTAGCCGATCTGCGCCGCATCATAACCATCGTTAACCAGTGTCTTGAGCTGCGTAATCACGCACGGCCCGGCCTTCAGCACCGTCACCGGATGCACATCGCCGCGCTCATCGAAGAGCTGCGTCATGCCAACCTTTTTACCTAGAATCCCTGTAACTGACATCGTATTTTCCTTTCCTCATCATGCCGAATATTGATTACCCAGCACTGCCGGTAGTACTCGTAGAACTGATTTCCATAGTTCAACTAATTATTTTTGAACTGTCTTGATCTCAACGTCTACTCCAGCGGGCAGATCAAGCTTCATCAGCGCATCGACCGTCTGCTGCGTCGGCTCAAGAATGTCAATCAGCCGCTTGTGCGTGCGAATCTCGAACGACTCACGCGACTTCTTATCGACGTGCGGCGAACGCAAAACGCAGTACTTGTTCTTCATCGTCGGCAGCGGAATCGGTCCCGCAACCTGCGCAC
>CAZPZL010000374.1:0-3110 GCA_964590925.1 uncultured Granulicella sp. | reverse complement strand
GTGTCTCAAGGGCGGGGACAGAGGCTCATTCCATTCGCAACGCCCCCACCGGATCGACTCGCGATGCTCGCCACGCCGGCAGCAGGCAGGCCAGCGTGGCCGCCACTATCAACGTTGCAGCCACTCCCGCAAAGACTGCAAGATCGAGTGGTTGCGTTGCATAAAGCATCGATTGGACTAGGCGTACCGCTCCCAGGCTCGCTGCAAGGCCAAGCACCAAACCGTACACAGTGGGCCGAAGGCCATCGCTAAGCATCAATCGCACAACCTGCTCGCGTCGGGCACCAAGCGCCAAGCGAAGGCCAATCTCCCCAGCGCGTTGCGTTGTCACATAAGAGAGGACTCCAAACAACCCCACCAGGGCCAGCAGAAGGGAGAGCAGCGCGAAGGCTAACACCAAGCTTGCGCTGAGTGTCGCGCTGCCTAACGATTGGGCGACAATTTGTTGCATGGTAAATACATCCGAAACCGGCAACTGCGGATTCAGCTTCGCAATCTCTTTTTGAATTGGAAGCGAAAGGGAAAGAGGGTCGGTAGCTGCCCGCACGGCAAGGGTGTTTTGCTGGTTGCTCTCGCCGTTCAGAATAGGGAGGTATATTGTCGGCTGGCTTGCCTTTCCTATTTGATACAGAGTGTCACCGACAACGCCAACGATTTCACATTCCACTTTGCGCGCCGACACAACAAGGTGCGCGCCAAGTGGATTCTCTGCCGAGAAGAATTGCTGCGCGAGCTGATGGCTGACGATGCAGGTATTCGGGTGACCATTCCGATCCTCGCCGGTAAAGAGACGCCCTCTCAGCAGCGGCACCTGCAGCGTAGCAAAGTATCCGGGGCTGGCAGTCCGATAAAGGGCGTCATGCTCTGCCGCACCAGGAGTGCTTGACGGATGCCCGAGAATCGTAAAGGCATCGTCCTCCCCGGCGCCTCCTCCCGGAATCGCCGATCCAAGTCCGGCGCCTCTCACTCCGGGCAGCGCCTGCACCAGCGTCAACAGCTCTTCATTGAATGCGTTGACTTTTGCAGGTGTGTCATATTGTTTACCCGGTAAGCTATAGCTCATCGTCAATACCCGGTCAGTTGTGCAGCCAAGGTCGGTTGCTCGCAAGCGCCAGAAGCTCTTGAGTAGAAGACCGGCAGCGATCAGCAGGACGACCGTCATCGCGATTTCCACAGTAAGCAGCGTTTTTCGCAGGATTGTGCGCGATTGGCTGCCAGCTGCACTCCGCGACGACGCGTGTAAGGCCGCCATCACTGTCTTGCCAGTTGATAGGATCGCTGGCAGCAGTCCAGAGAGCAGAGCCGCGGCAATCACAACACTGCAGGCAAACGCCAGCACCACACCATCGGCGTGGATGCTCTGCGCGCTGGGCAACTCATGCCAACTGCTGACAAGCCATTTGGTGATCGCCAGTGACAATAGAACTCCGATAGCGCCACCTGTCAGTGAGAGCAGAAAGCTCTCAATCAATTGCACACGAATCAGCGCGCCTCGCTGCGCACCGAGAGCGCAGCGCACAGCAATCTCCCTCTGTCGAACCGTAGACCTGGCTACCATCAGGTTGGCGACATTCAGGCAGCCGATCAACAGCATGCAAACCGCAGCGCCCAGTAGGATCATTAACGGTTTCTGGACACCATGTGCGACATCGTTGGTGAGAGTACGCGAGGCTACGTCTTCTGCCACCGGCGCATTCAAGTTCTGCTGATGCAAACTGTATTGCACCGTCGCGATTTGGCTCATGGCGGCGTCTAGGGTAACGTCCGGCTTCAGGCGTGCAACGACGTTGGTAAAGTGAAAATCATGATGCTGAAGCACCGCCGGTGGCAGGCCTGAGGCATATGGAACCCAAATCTCCACCTTTGCGTCAGGCCAGTTGAACCACTTTGGAAGCACGCCCACAACCGTATATGTCTCGCCGTCAAGGTGGATCTGCTTTCCAATAATCGAGGGGTCACCTCCGAACCGCCGCTCGAACAGACTCCATGTGATCATCGTTACGAATCCGTCAGGACGATCCTCGCTTTGAGTGAAAGTGCGTCCAACCGCCGCTTGCACTCCCAGCAGAGGGAATAGATTCCAACTCGCTCCACGCCCCTGGACAATTTCCGGCAATTTCCCATCTCCCCCGGTCAGGCTGAATTGCCACCAGCGCAAGGCTGCTAGGTCCGCAAACCCATGGCTCTGTGCGCGCCAGTCGTAATAATCCGCAGGGGCAACAAGGTTGTAATTGAATCCCTGTGCATTCATGCTCGGAGCCCGGAAATGCTCGTAAAGCATTACGAGCTTCCCGGGGTCATCAAAAGGAAGCGGCCTGAGCAGAACGGATCTCGCCACTGTGAATAAAGACGTTGCAGTACCGATGCACAGCGCCATGACGAGAACAGCAGTCAACGAGAAACCGGGCGACCGAGATAGGGTGCGAACGCTGATCTTGAAGTCTCGAAGAAGAAGTTCTACCCTGTTCCAACTCCAGACGGCACGAGTCTGCTCGCGAATGAGCGTGGGATTGCCAAAGGCCCGCATTGCGGCATAGCGTGCATCTTCTGACGACAAGCCATTTCCACGATGCTCTTCCTCTTCCAACTCAAGGTCCGACCGTAGCTCCCGTTCAAGGTCTAGATCGCGTTTACTCCTGTGCCACCAGTGCATATTAACCCTCCTCGGGTACCGGCCACATCACCCGGGCTACGGCATCGGTCATCTGCTTCCACTGAGATTCCTCAAGCGAGAGCTGTTTCCTTCCCTTTTCCGTCAGGCGGTAGTACTTGAATTCGCGATTGCGGTCCGTCGCTTTCTCCCATTTCGCAATGATCCAGCCCTGTGCCTCCAGCCGGTGCAATGCCGGATAGAGCGATCCATGCTGCATTTGGAGAAAGTCGTTGGTTGTGCGCTGAATATGCTTGCCGATCTGGTGCCCATGCGCGGGACCCCAGACGAGCGTGCGCAGGATAAGCATGTCCAGCGTACCAACCAGGAGATTAGCGCGTTGCTGTGTCTTTTTTGGCATAGTCGACTGTCTACCCTCATTGACAATGGATGGTAGACTGTCGACCATCCATTGTCAAGCTAGCGCTTGCCGCCAGTTTTTTCGATTGACGCCTTCAGG
>CAZPZL010000373.1:1231-3125 GCA_964590925.1 uncultured Granulicella sp. | reverse complement strand
CGATGATGTCGAGGCCAACGGCCGACTGCTGGGCGTTGCGCATGGTTGCGCTGGAGAGAAAGCTGGTGGTGCCATAGCCACGCAGGTAGGGAACGATCACGCGGTAGCCCTTTGCCGCGAGCAAAGGTGCGACATCCACGAAGCTGTATATGTCATACGGCCAGCCGTGCAGAAGAATGACCGCCGGACCATCGGCAGGCCCTGCTTCCGCATATCCAACGTTGAGAAGGCCGGCGTCGATCTGCTTCAGTGGGCCGAAGGAAGTGTTCGTCCCCGGCTTTATCGCCGGCAGATCTGCCAGGAATGATGTGCTGGATAAGGACTGGATGCCCTCCGCGAAGAGTGCGCTTGGTGCGAGCAGTGCAGCTCCGGCTGATAGGCTGACCGCTGCGAACCGACGGCGTGATATTCCGATTGCTTCTGGGTTGTTCATCGATAATCTCCTTTTGAAGCTGAGTATTGCTTGGCTGATAGTGCTGTCTGTGGTTTGCCATGCGTGCCGAGCCATTGCGAACGGGCGCCGCTGACGTTAGTGATGGTGGTGGGCTTCGATCCCCTTCGGGATGACGAATCTGACGACTCCTTGATCGAGGGGTTGATGGTTCGCATTGACGAGCTGGATAAGAACCTTATGCTGCCCTGCGGGCAAACCATTCAAGATGACAGGCTCGCCACTCGCGTCTGCCCAATGCCAGGGCATGTTGTCTACGGTCACATGGATGTGCCCGATACGCGGGGACACCGCCAGAGCAGCTGGACCGAACACTGGGACTATGTGGAGATTTTCTGCACGATACTGAATCACTACCCGTCCCTCTGAAAGCTGATCCGCGAGGGGCGAATCGATGACAATCCTTGCCGCGGGCTCACTGGCGAGCGGCACAACGGCGGCTTGCCCGAGGACCTGTCTCGCCGTCTGTGCCGCGGACGTGAATACGGACAGAGTGAGTACCACTCCGATCGAATAGTTCGAAAGCCTCTCTATTCCGAATTGCTTCATGTTGTCCCCTTAGGAATTCTTTGATAGTGCATCCACAAGCCATTAAAATCACCGTGGATCACGTCAAAAGGCAGCCCGGATCAGCCGAACGTAAACACAAAGACTTCCGCCCCTGGGTCGAGAAACTCCAGTTCAAACTGCCGATCAGCGATTGGCTCCGTTTGCCGGATCAGTTGGTATAGTCGTTGCTCAATCACGGTGCCACTGCCCTGCTCGTCCGCGTCGACTCCATGGACGGCGTGCGGTGGCTGTCCATCGATATACACGCGAAATCGGATGGCCGTTCCTCGCTTCGCCGGCCCCATGACGAGGTGAAGATCTCGGGCGTGAAAGCGATATACGATGCGTCCGTTGGTCTCGTTCAAAATGGCGGACTGTTTCCCCACCGTCCAATCGCCCGAGAGGGCCCACTGATTGACGCTCAAGTGCGCGGGAGACGTATAAACATGGCTCTTATCCTGTCGGAGGCCGCCGGGAGACGAGAAGTTCTCGGCTTGCCGGTAGCCGACATAAGTCTCCGGAGACTTCAAACTGTTCCAGTCCGCGGCAACTTCGATTCCGCGGGGGTCGACCGAAACGAGCCTACGATCGATGCCGCCGTCGCCGGCCTCGATGAGCAACCGTTGAAGTATCGTTTCGGACTGCTCGTATTCACCTTCACCAAATTGGTGATGTCGAATACGACCCCTCGCATCGACAAAATAGAGTGCCGGCCAGTATTCGTTGTTGAAGGCATTCCATATCGCATGGTCGTTATCGATCGCGATCGGATAATCGAGTCTCCTGTCTTTCACGGCCCAGCGAACGTTGTCGATATTCTTCTCAAACGTAAACTCGGGCGCCTGAACCCCGATCACTACCAATCCCTCTTTCTTGTATCTCTGGGCCCACGCG